>JBBWZU010000816.1:0-3902 GCA_039649225.1 Hyphomicrobiales bacterium
TACGGATTGCCCGTCATGGTCCGGCCGCCGGTCTTGAGCGCATTGCGGCGCCGAAATTCGATCGGATCGAGCGGCAGCGCGGCCGCGACCTCGTCGATCAGCGCTTCCAGCGCCGTCATCGTCTGCAGCGTACCGTAGCCGCGCATCGATCCGGCGGTCACGCCGCGCGAATGCAGCGCCACCGTCGTGACGTCGACTTTCGGAACATCGTAGATACCGATCGCCGCGGTCGCCGCGACCGTTGCGACGTTGACCGAGAAGTTGGCAAGACCGCCGCCATCGAGCACGTGATCGGCCGCGAAGGCGCGAATCCTTGCCGTCGCGCGGTCGACGCCGATCCGCGAGCGCATCTTGATCGCGTGGCGTTTGATGCCGGCCTGGAACTGCTGGTAGCGATCATGCGCAAGGCGGACCGGCTTGCCGGGAAGGAACATCGCGGCGAGCGCGACGTAGAGCACGAACGGCGTGTGATCGCGTCCGCCGAAGCCGCCGCCCACATAGGTGAACTGGGCGTTGATGCGCGCGGGCTTGAACGGCGCGCTGGCGGTGCCGAGCAGATGGGCGATCGACTCGACCGCCTCGTAGGGCGACTGCACCCCAAGCACGAGTTCGAGCGCGTCGCCCTTCTTGTTGTACCAGGCAAGACCGCTCTCCGGCTCAAGGAACATCGGATCGACGGACTGGGTTTCGAATTCGCGATCCAGCACCAGCAGCGATGAATCCTTGCCCGCAAGTTCGGCGCGGATCTGCTCGCCATGTTTGGCGGCTTTGCCATAGGGCGCCGGAGTCTCTTTCGCGAACGGCGACCAGACCGGCAAGGCCGTGTTCTGGAATTTTCCCGGGCTGACCCAGCCTTCCTGAATCGGCGAATAAACGTCGGGCACATCGGGCGTGGCGCCGGCGACGCGGGTAAAGCGAAAGGCGCCGTAGTTCGCCAGTTCGACCGGGCCGGTCTCCTCGCCGAATGTCACGAATGTTCCATCGCGCAACGCAAGGCGCGCCCGATCGAAGGCGTCGAAGGTCTCGAAGATCAGCAGCGCGACCGGCTGGCCCATGTAGAGCGGCGTCTTGCCGACCGGGCAGAACAGGTCGCCGGCATAGAATTCGGGAACGCGCGTGCCGATTTTCGCAAGATCGGCCGCAGTCACCACCACGGCGGGCTTCATCGCCCCAGTGAGGCGCGCAAGGTCCATGCCGGTATAGACATGCGTCGCGTCCGGCACGCGGACGATCATCGCGTGCGAGGTATTTGCCGGCCAGCCCGGCATGTCGGCGGCGCGGAAGTCGGATGCGTAAAGCTTAGCGCCGGTGACCTTGGCGACGCCATCGATACGGCCACGGCCGTTGACGGCCGGATTCCAGCTCTCCCGCCCGGGGAGCGCCGCGCGTGCGGGGAATTCGGCGCTCTGCGCTATTGCCAGCCGCGACAGGCTGAGCGCGATGCCGCTCGCCGTCACGTATTTGACGAACTCGCGTCGCGAGGGCCGCATGTATACCTCTTGGCCGGCGCTCTCATCAGGGCGCTACGAGGAGAAATACTTTGGGAACTCAACGCCCGCCCACATGGCGGAATAACGCGATCGACCTGACGCGAATCAACGGACCAAGCTTTATCCGCTTCGCGCCATGAATTCTAGAATCGTTGCAGATGCCGGCGTGTGGCGTTCAGCGCGCCTCAGTCGAATGACGGCTTGGCGCGGCGCGTTTCCTTGATCCCCGAGCGCACTTTCTTTCCTTCCAGCCGCCGCTCCTTCGAAGCCTTCGTCGGCTTGGTGGCACGGCGCGGGATCGGGCGCACGGCGGCTTGCTGGATCAGCGCAACCAGCCGCTCCAGCGCCTCGGCGCGGTTGCGCTCCTGCGTGCGATGGTTCTGCGCGACCAGCACGATGACGCCGTCCTTGGTGAGGCGCTTTCCCGCAAGGTTCATCAGCCGGATCGCGACGTCGTTCGGCAGCGAGGGCGAGCGGCGCACGTCGAAACGCAACTGCACGGCGGTCGAGAGCTTGTTGACGTTCTGCCCGCCCGGACCGGAGGAGCGCACGAAGCTCTCGTCGATCTCGGACTCGTCGAGCGAGATGGTGTCGGTGATGCGGATCATGGGAGCGTCATAGCACAGCGGCAATAATGCCGGAGAGCGTTTAGCCCTTCCCGGCCAGATACTGCTTCGCCAGCACCTTGCCCTCTTCCACCGCCGGCTGGTCGAACGCATCCACACCGATGAGATGCGCCGCGATGATCGTCTCCAGCATGAAGTGCATCAGCAGCGCGCCGAGGCTGGTTTCGTCGAGCTTGTCCACGTGCATGGTGCGCACCGGGCAGCCGTTGCGGGCGAGCGTATCGGCGGTCGCGCGCCCCTGCGCGGCGACGAGATCACCAATGGTCTTGCCGCCGAGCTCGCCTTCGCCCGCGATCTTCGCCTGCTCGGCATCGAAGCGGGGACCGGTTCCGGGCGCAGGCGCCGTGATCACGGTGAACAGCTTGTCGCGCGGACCTGCGATGAAGAGCTGAAGTTGCGAATGCTGGTCGACCGGGCCGAGCGCGCCGAGTGGCGTCGTGCCCTTGCCGCCCTTGCCGAGGCTCTCGGCCCAAAGCTGCACATACCAGCGGCTGAAACGTTCGAGCCGGTCCGCATAGGCCATCAGCACCGCGATCGTCTTGCCTTGCGCGCCGAGCGCGACGTTGAGCGCGGCGCCGAGCGCGGACGGCACCTCGGCGGGCGGCTTTGAATCCAGCACCGGCGCGAGCGCCATCTTGGCGCCCTTGCGGATCGCCGCGATATCAAGGCCGAGCACAGCCGCCGGCAACAGCCCGACATTGCTCAGCACCGAATAGCGCCCGCCGACACCCGGATCGTGCTCCAGCACCGGCACGGACGCGCCGAGGAGCTCACGCAGGGCGTTCTTCTTGCCGGGCTTTGCGCGTTCACTCACGCCGAAAAACAGCTCGCCCAGGCGCGCCTCAAGCCCGGCCGCCGTCACGGCGGAGATCGCGGTCGCGGTCTGCATCAGCGTCTCGCCGGTTCCGCCGGATTTCGAGATCGCGATAAAGCGCGTGGTGGCAAGCGGCAATTTGCCCAGCAACGCCCCGTAGGTCGCCGGATCGAGATTGTCCATGAAGTGCATGCGCGGCCCGGGCAGGAATGCCTCGACGCCACGCACCGCGATCCCGGCAAGCTGCGCCAGCGTCTGGCCGCCAAGGCTCGATCCGCCGATGCCCAGCACGACGATGTCGGTTGCGCCCGCGCGCAGCCGCGCTGCGGCCTGCTTGATTTCGTCGAGATCAGACGTCTTTTCCGGTAGCCGCAACAGCGGCAGCGTATTGTCCGCATGCGCCTTGCGCAGCCAATCCAGCGCCGACGCGGAGGCCCGCAGCGCCTCGTCGAACGCAACCTTGCCTAACCCATGCTTGCCGATCGTCTCGGAACGGGCGCTCTCGATATTCTGCTTGAATGGCATCGCGATATATTACTGCGCTGCGGCAAGAAAGTTCCACACTTTCCGGCGGTGCGCGCTAATTCGTGGTCTTCGTCAGCCCCGTCGCACGGCCGACCACGACGGTGAGCATCTTGCTCTCGAGCAAGCGCTTGGCGACACGCTTGGCATCCGCAAGATTCACGGCATCGATCAGCGGCCCGCGTTTCTCGGGATAGTCGATGCCGAGCTTGTCGAGCTGGAGCTGCACCAGCTGTCCGGCGATCTTGGCCGAAGTGTCGAAACCGAGCGCATACGAACCCTTCAGGTAGGCCTTGGCCTTGTCGAGCTCGTCCTGTGTGGGACCTTCTTCGGCGATCTGCTTGGTTTCCTTCTCGATGATCGAGAGCGTCTCGGCGGCCCGATCGCCGCGCGTGGCGGTGCCGCCGCTGATGATCGCCGAATGATCCATCCAGATCAGGCTGGTGCGGA
>JBBWZU010000828.1:0-2925 GCA_039649225.1 Hyphomicrobiales bacterium
GGACGAGATCGCAGATGTGTTCCTCGCGCTGGAAGACGATGCAGGCTTCCGGCTTGTGCCGCGCAAGCTCGATCGCGTGGTCGAGCAGCGGCTTGTAGGGGACGATGCGATTGACCTCGATGCCGCAAGAGGCCGAGAGGATCAGCTTCGGCTTGGCGTCGTCGATGCGGGTTGCGAGCTCTTTCGCCGCGAAGCCGCCAAACACTACGCCATGCACCGCGCCGATTCGCGTGCAGGCATACATCGCAACCACGGCCTCGTAGATCATCGGCATATAGAGGATGACGCGGTCGCCTTTGGTGACGCCGAAGTCCTGCAGCACGGCCGCGAAAGCTTTCACCTCGTCGAGCAATTCGCCGTAGGTGAGTTTCGTGATGGTCTTGGTGACGGGGGAATCGTGGATCAGCGCGAGCTGCCCGCCGCGCCCGCGCTCGACGTGACGGTCGATCGCATTGTAGCAGGTGTTGGTGACGCCGCCGGTGAACCAGCGGCCGTAGATGCCGGCGTCTTTGTCGAAGATCTTCTTTGGCGGCTCGTACCAGTCGATCGCCCGCGCGGCCTCGCCCCAGAAACCTTCCGGGTCGCGCATCGATCGCGCGTAGATCTCGTGATAGCGGCTGGCGCGGACGTCCATCCCCAACTCCTTTCCGGTGCATTCTGGGCCACGCGGCCGCGTTTGAGAAGGCGCGCGGGCGCGGCACAGCCGCCATGCGCAAAGGAGACTGGCCGCACGTTCGGCGCTTTGATCTAAGTCAGCCTCCCGCAACGGCATATCCCTTGTTCAGCGATCCCCTCTTCGTCGTCACCGCCATCGCCGCCGTGCTGCTCGTCGGCCTCGCCAAAGGCGGCTTTTCCGGCATCGGCATGGCGGCAACGCCGCTGCTCGCGCTGACTATGCCGCCATTGCAGGCGCTCGCGATCCTGCTGCCGATCCTGATGATGCAGGACGCGATCTCGGTCTGGTGGTACCGCCACGACTGGGACGGCTGGAACGTCAAGGTGATGCTGCCGGGCGCCGCGATCGGGGTTTGCCTGGCCTGGGCGCTCGCTTCGGTGGTGCCGGACGGCGTCGTGCGGCTGCTGATCGGCGCGATCGGCGTCGTTTTCGTGCTCAACGTCTGGTTCGGCAAGATGCCGCCGCCGCGCCGGCCGAGCATTGCCAGCGGCGTGTTCTGGGGCGCGGGCTCCGGCTTCACCTCGACGATCGCGTCCGCCGGAATGCCGCCGTTTTCGATTCACATTCTGCCGCAGCGGATGGACAAGATGCGGCTGGTCGGCACCGTTACGATGTTCTTCGCGGCCGTGAACGTGATGCGAATCGTCCCGTATTTTTCGCTCGGGCAGCTGTCGCGCGACAATCTTCTGACTTCGGCGGCGCTGATGCCGCTTGCGATCGCCAGTAATTTCCTTGGCTTCTGGCTGGTCCAGCGCATCCCGACCGGACCGTTTTACCGCATCACCTATGCGCTGATGTTCCTGATTTCCGCCGTGTTGCTGGCGCAGGGTGTCGTCGGATTGTTGCATGGCTGAGTTTAGGATCGGCGCATGAGACGGCTGGCGATCATCACCGTTGTGGCAGGCCTGCTGATCGGCCCTGCGCAGGCCTTCGACCTGCAGGGCCATCGCGGCGCGCGCGGCCTTGCGCCCGAAAACACGCTCGAAGCCTTTGCGCTCGCGCTGTCGATCGGCGTGACGACGCTTGAGCTCGATCTTGCGATGACCAAGGACGATGTGCTGGTCATCAGCCATGACCGCAGTCTCAACCCGGATCATACGCGCGGGCCCGACGGCCAGTTTCTCAATGCCCCGGGCCCGGCCATCAGATCGCTCACGCTGGTCGAGGTGCAGCGCTACGACGTCGGCCGCCTCAAGCCCGGCAGCGCCTATGCGGCGAGCCTGCCGGAGCAGCGCCCGGCCGATGGCGCGCGCATCCCGGCGCTGACCGAGCTGTTCGAGCTGGTGAAGCGCGCCGGCGCGGAGCATGTCCGCTTCAATGTCGAAACCAAGATCACGCCGACCTCGGGCGCCGAGACGCCCGACCCGGAAACCTTCGCGGCGGCGGTCGCCAAGGCGGTGCGCGATGCCGGGCTGACGGCGCGCGTCAGCGTCCAGTCGTTCGACTGGCGCACATTGGTGACGCTCAAGCGTATCGCGCCGGAGATCGAGCGCGTTTGCCTGACCGCCGAGGCGCTCAATTTCGACACCATCCAGCGCCACCAGATCGGCCCGTCGCCGTGGACCGCGGAGTTCGATGTCGATGACGTCGAGGGCTCAGTGCCGCACCTCGTCGCAGCCGCCGGCTGTCAGGTCTGGTCGCCGCTCTACCGCAATGCCAAGCCGGACGATATCGCCGCCGCAAGACGTCTCCGCCTCAAAATTCTGCCCTGGACCGTGAACGAACGCGCCGACATGGAGCGGCTGATCGCGCTCGGCGTCGACGGGCTGATCACGGATGACCCGGACCGGCTGCGCGCGCTGATGGCGGAGAGGGAAATTCCGGTGCCGCCGCAGGTCACGGCGCGCTGATCCTGGCGCTGACGCGCCATTTGCTTGCCGCCCGCCGCTTTGGATAGGCTATTCAAAAGCAGCGGGCCACCACATGAGCAATCCTTATGACATCGACCTCGACCGCAATCCGGCGAACTTCCAGCCGCTGACGCCGCTCAACTTCCTGGAGCGTGCGGCCGCGGTCTATCCGGCGCAGACCGCGATCATCCACGGGCCGCTGCGGCGCACTTATGCGCAGTTTTATGCGCGTGCCCGCCGGCTCGCCTCGGCGCTGGCCAAGCGCGGCATCGGTCGCGGCGACACCGTTTCGGTGATGCTCGCCAATACGCCCGCGATGCTGGAGGCGCATTACGGGGTGCCGATGACGCAAGGCGTGCTCAACACCCTCAACACGCGGCTCGATGCCGCGACGATCGC
>JBBWZU010000832.1:0-3135 GCA_039649225.1 Hyphomicrobiales bacterium
GCATCGAGACCGAGGAACAGCTCGATGTCGTGCGCCGCGCCGGTTGCACCGAAATGCAGGGCTATCTGGCCAGCCCGCCGCGCCCGGCCTCCGAGGCGCTCGGCCTCATCGCGCGCTTCCGGCGCGAAGTGGCGGCGGCGTAATCTGGCTGTCGTCCCGGACGGCCCAAAGGGCTGATGCGGGGACCATCCATCACTGCCAGTGTCTTCTTGCTCCCGGCTCTTGCCCGGCTTAGGCAAGGGCCGGTCGTGCGATGCCGGCCGCTTGCCGCAGGCACGCCTGGCACAGGCAATCCTCTGTCGTACCCTCCGAGGGCATCGGCAGGCGGAAATCTTCCTCCGCGCACCAGCATTTTCCGACCGTGCTGCCGCATTCGAAGGCGGTGCCGCACCGTGTGCAGGAAAGGCGGCGGGGCTCGGCCATGGCAGGGCTGCTCATGCGCCGATTATGGACGCGCGCGCGGCGCGGCGAAAGCCGTCATTGCGCTGTCCATGCGGGGCGCGACGAGGTGTCATGCAGCCTGACAAAATCGCGTGACGACGCATAGGCGGCTCCCCGAGACCGGACTATAAGCGTGCACACAGACGTGTTCATCCAAGGACGCCGCCCCATGATCGACCTCTATTATTGGACCACGCCGAACGGCCACAAGATCACGATTTTTCTCGAAGAGACCGGATTGCCGTATAAAATTTTCCCCATCAATATCGGAAAAGGGGAACAATTCGCCAAGGACTTCCTGGCGATCTCGCCCAACAACCGCATTCCCGCGATGATCGATCATGAGCCGCCGGGCGGCGGCGCGCCGGTCCCGGTGTTCGAGTCGGGCGCGATGCTGATGTATCTTGCCGACAAGACCGGCAAGTTCTGGCCGAAGGATTTGCGCAGCCGCACCCAGGTCAGCGAGTGGCTGTTCTGGCAGATGGCCAATCTCGGTCCCAATTCCGGACAGAACAATCACTTCAGCAACTACGCGACCGACAAGATCCCCTACGCGATGGACCGTTATCGCAACGAAGTGAATCGCCTGTACGGCGTGCTCGACCGGCGGCTCGACGGGCGCGACTATGTTGCGGACGACTATTCGATTGCCGACATGGCGATCTATCCCTGGATCGTGCCGCACGAACGCCAGCATCAGAACATTGCCGACTTCCCGAACATCAAGCGCTGGCTCGATGCGATCTTCGAGCGACCGGCGGTAAAGCGCGCCTATGCCAAGGCGAAGGAGGTCAATCCGAATCCGGGCGGCATTCGCACCGCCGAGGAACGCGCGATCCTGTTCGGGCAGACCGCAGCGTCGATCAAGGCGGCGGTACGATAGTTCTCTTCTTCACTCTCTCCGCTATCAGGGCGTTTACGCCCGTCTTCGCCGGGCTTTAGGGCAAGGGAAACAAACACCGAGCTCGCTGCGGTCGCTTATCCCTTCCCCTTCACGCGGAAAATCACCGGCAGGGTGAAGCTCAATCCTTCGTCGGCGACGAGCGGTGGCGGGGAAGGCACCGGGTCGGACCGCTTCAGCATGTCGAGCGCGGCCTGATCGAACGACGGGTCGCCAGATCCGCGCACGATGCTTGACGACAGCACATGGCCGGTGCGGTCGAGCATGAAAGTGACGACGATTTCGGCGCTCTTGCTGGCGCGGTCGGCAGGATAGCGCTTGTGGCGGTCGAGATGGGCGCCGAGTTCCTTCTGCCAGGTCATGCGGACGCGTTGCGCGTTCGCGCCGCTCCCTTGAGCGGGTGCGACCGAACGCTCGGCTTCCGGCTTGGCCTCCAGGCTCGGCGCAGCGGTCGCCTCGGCGGCGACCGACTCCTCTGACGGCGCGGTCTGCACCGCCGCGACGGTCGTTTCTTCCTTCGGCTTGAGCGAGTCGTTCATCGTCACGATGCGATCGGGATTTTCGCTCTCGACCGGCGTGTCCTTCGGCAGCTCGCTTTGCTCGGTGACGGCCTTCTGCTCGACCACCGCGGGCGAGGCCGTGGAGGCGTCGGCCTCGGGACCGGGCGGCAGGTCCGACGGTTCGCTGCGCGGCGCCATCATGTCGAGCCCGATCTCGATGGCCGGCGCGCCATCCGCGTCGTCGGGGTCATCGTTGGAAAAATGCGCGACCGCGAGTGCGACGCCGCCGGCGTGAAGCGCCAGCGCGCCGAGTGCGGCGAAAATCCACACGCGCGCCGGGACGGGTCGGATTGGTTCAAGCTCGGACATTGGTCCGTTCAATCCCGTTCTACGGCTTCGCCGGCGATGCCGTCTCCGCAACGCCTTCGAGCGCAACGAGCGCGACTTTCAAATAGCCGCCGGATCGCAGCCGCTCCAGCACGTCCATCAGCTCGCCGTAAGGCACCGCCTTGTCGGCGCGCAAAAAGATGCGGCGGTCCTTGCCCTGATCCGGAGTGGCGTCGAGCGTCTTGACCAGGTCGACGCGCTTGACCTGGTCTTCGCCGATCGCGACCGCGAGGTCGGACTTGATGGTCACGTAAGTCGGCTTGTCGGGCTTCTTTTGCGGTGTCGCGGTCGAGGAGGGCAGGTCCACCGGCAGATCGACGGTCGACAGCGGGGCCGCGATCATGAAGATGATGAGCAGGACCAGCATGACGTCGATGAACGGCGTCACATTGATCTCGTGCGTCTCGCCGAATTCGTCGTCGCCATCCGCGTCGCTGATTGAGGCGCCCATGCGTCTACTCCACCACTCTCACTCGGCGGCGCGCGACAGCATGCCGCCATTGGCGCGATCGAGATCGCGCGACAGCAGGCGCCCGACCGCGCCCGAGGCGCGGCTGACGAGCTCGAGATAGCCCTTCGAGCCGCGCGCGAAGTGATTGTAGAAAATCACCGCCGGGATCGCCGCCACAAGGCCGATCGCGGTTGCGAGCAGTGCTTCGGCGATGCCGGGCGCGACGACCGCCAGATTGGTGGTCTGCGCCTTCGAGATGCCGATGAAGCTGTTCATGATGCCCCAGACGGTGCCGAACAGCCCGACGAACGGCGAGGTCGAGCCGATCGTTGCCAGCAGGCCCATCCCGATGCGCGCGACGCGGCCTTCGGCGCGCAGGATCTCGCCAAAGCGCGATTCCGCGCGCTCCTTGATGCCGCCTTCGGCGAGGGTATCGGTCGACATGCGCAGTTCGG
>JBBWZU010000474.1:0-5147 GCA_039649225.1 Hyphomicrobiales bacterium
TGGAACAAGTGATAATTGTGCTGGTCGATGACGGTGACGTCGAAGGGCTTGCTGCTTAGGGCTTTCGCGGCGGCGAGGCCGCCGAAACCGGCTCCGACGATGACGACGCGCGGGGAAGTTGTCATGGCTTTGCCTGTTGGAGCCGCGGCGAGTGAACGCGGCCCCTATCTCAATATGGTGCCGGTATATCGATATGCTACATCACGCGGCGGACATGACTAAGGATCAACGTATGAGCAAAATGGAAGTCGCGGGACGCGTGCCGGTTGCGGCCGTCAAAGGGCTGATCGAGGACGCGCTGACCGCAGCCGGGCTGCCGCGCGAGGACGCTGCAAAATGCGCCGCGCTGATGGCCGAGGCTGACTTGACCGGCGCGGACGCACATGGCGTGTTTCGGTTGCCGCAATATGTGCGGCGGCTGAAGGCCGGCGGCTTCAATGCGCGTCCGAGCATCACGGTCACCAAGTCCGCGCCCGCGACTGCGCTGATCGATGGCGACAATGGCATGGGCCATTTGGTGATGAGCCGCGCCGCCGAGACCGCGATTGCGCTCGCGCGTGACGTGGGCGTTGCCTGGGTCGGCGTGCGCCGCTCTAATCATGCGGGGCCTGCGGGCCTCTATGCCGAGATGCCGGCCGCGCATGGCATGATCGGACTATATTCGGCGGTGGCGAACGCCAATCACATGGCGGTGTGGGGCGGCGCGGACTCGCTGCTCGGCACCAATCCGCTGGCGATCGGCGTGCCGTCCGGCGCCGGCCCTGTGGTGCTCGACATGGCGACCACGGTCGTCTCCTACGGCACCGTGAAGAACTACGCGCTGCAGGGGAAATCGATGCAGCCGGGTTGGATGGTCAACACGTCGACCGGCGAAGACATCATCGACGCCAAGAAAAGCGCCGAAGGCCTGCTGCTGCCGATCGGCGGCTACAAGGGTTCGGGGCTTGCGATCATGTTGGGGCTGCTCGCCGGCCCGCTCAACCGCGCGGCGTTCGGGCGTGACGTGGTGGATTTCAACGCCGACGATGCGAGCGAGACCAACACCGGCCATTTCATCATCGCGCTCGACATCGCGCGGTTCTTGCCGTTGGCGGAGTACACGGCCGAGGTCGACCGGCATATCGCGGAGCTGAAGGGTTCGAAGCGTCTGCCCGGCATCGATGAAATCCGCATGCCCGGCGAGCGCCGGCGCCAGTCGCGCGAGGAGCGCACGCGTGATGGCCTGCCGTTGTCGGCCGCGCTGGTGGCGCAGTTGGACAGGCTGGCGGAGGAGCTGAACGTGAAGAAGCTGGCCGAGCGCTCCCAACCCTCATCCTGAGGAGCCGTGCGAAGCACGGCGTCTCGAAGGATGGCCGCAAACTCGAGTGCCCGCCCTCGCCCTTCGAGACGCGCTTCGCGCTCCTCAGGGTGAGGGCTAATTTCTACTTCGCTAAACCTCCAGCGGCAGCTTCACCGGCTGCTTGGTCTTCGCCGACAGATCCAGCGCCTTGGTCAGCATCAGGTTCTTGTGCGCCTCATCGATGGTCGCGGCCGGCGTCGGCAGGCCGAGCGCCACGCGGTTGAGCCACGACATCGTCTCATCCGCCATCGGGCCGCGCAACTCGCCGAGCACCATGTCGCCCGGCGGGTAGGAGCCGAGGAAATCCACCAGCCGCGTCTGGTCGGGCGCATAGCCCTCCGACTGCGGCTTGCTCACCGCCAGCACCATGTCGCGGTGCGTGTCGTCGATGGTCAGCACGCCGTCGGTGCCGGTGATGCCGACTTCGAGCGAATAGACCGCGCCCGGCCACGTCACCGGCAGCGCCCAGGAGATGTTGAGGTGATAGATCGTGCCGTCGCTCATCATGATCATGCCGGCGGTGGCATCGATGCCCTGATAGAGCGGGCCCAGCACCTTGTCGATCGAGCGCGCGTAGCATTCGACCGGCGTCTTCTTTTCAAGATACCACATGCACATGTCGAGCGCGTGCGTGCCGGAAATCACCATCGGCGAAATGGTCGAGGGATCGTCGGTGCGTTTGTAGTTATCGATCGCGACCAGCCGATTCATGAAGGCACGGGATGTTACGAGAGTAACATCCCCGAGTGCGCCGGTGCGCACCTTCTCCTTGCCGGCAAGCCATTTGCGGCGGAAGCGTTGCGTGTAGCCGACCACGGCGTCGATCTTGGCATCCTTGATGATCTTGAGCACGCGGGCCGATTGCACCAGATCGGTCGCGAGCGGCTTTTCGATCAGCAACGGAATGCCGCGCTCGGCGGCAACGAGGATCGGCTCGACGTGCAGATGCTCGTCGGTCGCGATGATCGCGCACGTGACCTCGGGGCGTTGCAGCAGCTCGACATGGCTCTGCGTGACGAAATCGGCGCCGACCTTCGGCGCGACTTCGCCGGCGCGGTTCGGGTTTTTCTCGGCAAGCCCGACCCACTTCACGGCCGGATGACGGTTGGCGACCTCGCCGCGAAACAGACCGACACGGCCGCCGCCGATAATCGCGAGGCCGAGTTCTTTTGCTGGTGTTCTCATACGATTTGCTACCGCGCGTTTGGAGTTTGCCGATGTAGGATTGCCGCGATCCGTGACACGACGAAAGTCAATTGTTCAGCCCCGCGCGGATTTTGGTCTTGAATTCAGCGATCTGCGAGATCGTCTGATTGGTCAGTGGCAGATCGACCGGTGCGTTCAGGTCGGCCGAAAGATCCGCGGCCGAATAGGTCTCCATCACGCGCCGCGCGCTCTCCGGCGTCACCATCACGGACGTGTTCTTGATGCAGGCCTCGAGGAAGTGCAGCGTCTCGGGTCCGATGCCGCCGGCGAACACATGGTCCACCATCTCGCCCGGCATCGTGGACATCGGAAAGACCTGGCCGGTCTTTTCGGTATTGAGCCAGTTGTCGCGCTGCGTGTCGTCAAGCACCAGCGCGCCATCGGTGCCGGTGATCTCGATCCAGGTCGAACAGTAATTGTGATAACTCTCGGGGAAGTTCCAGCCGCCGCCGATCATCACCACGACGCCATTGTCCATCGTGACGGTCGTGAACATCACGTCGTGCGAGCCGTTCACCGGCTTCATATAGCCGTAGGCGCCCTGGCTGTAGACGCGCACGGGCTTGGCCGGCTCGAGCAGCCAGAACACGAAATCAAGGTCGTGCGTCGACTCCATCACCACCGGCGAGAGGCGCACGCGGCTTGCGATCTTCTTGCCGAGTGCGCGTGACAGATGGCGGCTCACTAGCACGGAAACGACGCTGCCGAGCGTGCCGTCGGTGATCTTCTTCTTGGCGTAGGCGATCTTGGTGTTGAAGCGCTGCGAGTAGCCGATCGTGAATTTCAGATTGTTGCGCTTGGCGAGCATGATCAGCTCGTCGGCCTCCCACAATTCCAGCGCGATCGGCTTTTCCAGCATCACGTTCTTGCCGCCCTTCAGGCAATCGCGCGCGATCGGATAGTGATTGGCCTCCGGCGTGGTCGAGACGTAGACGACCGAAATGTTCGGATTGTTGATGATGTCGTTATAGTCGGGCGTCGCGCTGGCGGGTTTGTACAGCGCCTTCACCTCGGCGAGGCGATCCGGCCGGATGTCGCAAAGGTGCAACTTGTCGACGAGCGCCGAGCGCGCCAGCGTTTCGGCACGCAAACCGCCGATCCAGCCGACGCCGATACACCCCACTTCAACCTGCTTCACCGTCGCGCTCCTCATTTCTTCGCTTTGCCGCCGCATAACCAGCATGCCGGGCGCCGCGAAACAAGCCATTCGGCGATTGCCCGCCATGCGTCTGGCTGGCAACATGGCGCTCAAGAAATAACGGTTTCAGGATGTGACAGGGAGGCGTGATGGGATTGCGCATGGGCGTGGCGTTCGCCGCACTGATGCTGCTGGCGGAACCGGCGTCGGCGCAGAAAGTCTGGCGCCACGCGATCATCGAGGCCAAGAGCGACGCGGGCTTTGCCATGATGGCAAAGGCGCGCGGCTTTGCCGAGAAACAGGGACTCAGCCTCGAGATCATGCAGATCAAGGCCGATCAGATCGGCCTCAAAGCACTTCTCGCAGGGGAACTTGATTCCTATGAAGGTGGACCGGGCGGCGCCATCGTGGCGGCGGCGCGCGGGGCCGACGTGAAGATCCTCGGCTGCCATTGGCCGAGCCTGGTCCATGGCCTGTTCGCGCACGAGAGCATTGCCAAAATCGAGGATCTGCGCGGTAAGAATATCGCCATCTCGGCCCCCGGCGCGTTGCCGGATCTGCTGATCCGTGCGGCGCTGGATCAGCATGGCCTTGCGGCAACCGACGTGAAGTTCGCCAACATGGGTAGCGACACCGACCGCTACAAGGCGCTGAGCGCCGGCGTCGTCGATGCGGCGATCGTCTCGACCGAATATCTGCCGATCGCGCCGAAAACCATCAAGCTGCTCGCCACCGGGCGCGAGATACTGCCAAAATTCATGCGCGTCTGCATGATCAGCAGCGGCAAGGTTTTGGCCGCAAAGCCCGACGAAGCCGTGCGCTTTCTGGCGGCGGAGATTTCCGCGCTGCGTTACGCGGTCGCCAATCGGGACGAGGAGATCAAGCTCACCGTCGAGACCACCAAGGCGAAGCCGGACGATCCGCGTCCCGCCTTCATCTTCGACGAAGCCACGAAATACCGGGACATCGACCCCGAGATGGGCCTGCCGATGGACAAGCTCGCCTGGACCCAGGACATGCTGCTGAAGAACGGCAGCATGCCGAAGCCGGCCGACCTGACCAAAGTCGTCGCTCCGGAGATCCGCGCCAAGGCGCTGGAGCTGGTGAAATAGTGGGCTCGGTCAATCTCGTAAACGTGTCGAAGCGTTTCACGCTGCGTGTCGACGGCGTGCCGCAGACCGTGGCGGCGCTTGATCACCTGAATTTTGGCGTCAGCGACGGCGAGATCGTTGCGCTGATCGGCCCGAGCGGCTGCGGCAAGACTACCGCGCTACGCATCGCGATGGGCCTCGATGATGCGAGCGGCGGGCAGGTCACGGTGGATGGTGTTGCGGTCCAGGGTTGCGGCCATGACCGCGGCATGGTGTTCCAGCATGCCGCGCTGCTGCCGTGGCTGACCGCGCTGGAGAACGTGATGTTCGGCCTGGAAATGAAGGGCATGCGCGGCGCCGAACTGCGCGAGAC
>JBBWZU010000855.1:0-26148 GCA_039649225.1 Hyphomicrobiales bacterium
TTCGTACGCCCTGCCGGCACCCGGACAGTGACACATGATCCTCAGCCGCTAGTGTCTGATTCAACTGCGTTGAATCAGACACTAGCTTTTTCTTTTGTTGGTGCGTGATCTTATCCGAAAACCGGTATCCACTTTTCGGGATCACGCACGAGCCGTTCTGACGAACAACGGGTCGAAGCGCGAAGACGTCAGCGGATCTTGATCTGGCCGCGCAGCAGGCGGGTGATATTTTCGATCTGGGACGATCGACGGATCACGCGCGGCGTAATCATCAAAATGAGTTCGATGCGGGCCGCCTTGTCCGTCGTCTGCTTGAAGAGATCGCCGAGGACCGGAACGGTCCGGACAATCGGAACGCCGTTTTCCTGCTTGTCGATGCGGTCCTGAATGAGTCCGGCAAGCAGGATGGTCCGTCCCGACTGAACCAGGATGTCCGACTTGACCTCGCGGGTGGAGATGACCGGCGTCAGGTTGCCGGTGAGCACAGAATCCTGCGGCTTGCTCACCGACTGGCTGATTGAGAGCATGGCCGAATCGTCGGAGCGGATGTGCGGCGTGACCTCGAGAATGATGCCGGTATCCTTGGTCTGGATCTGCTGGGTCACCGTGACGGTCCCGGTGATGGTCGAGGTCTGGTTGGTCTGCGAGTACGGGATCTGGTCTCCGATCACCAGCCGGGCGGTCTTTCCGTTTACGACGGTCAGGTAAGGTGAAGAGATCACCTTCACGGTGGTGATCTCCTGCAAGGCATTGAGCACCACGTCGACATTGACGTTGCCGAGCATCATCGTACCGTGCACGAAGGCGCCGGTTTTTGCCGGGTCGACAGCCGCTGGCTGTGTCGACGCGCGCCCTGTCAGGTTCTGCGTCTGCAGAAACCACTGCACGCCTTTCTCGAGGTTGTCACTGAGGTTGACCTCCGCAATGGTCGCCTCGATCACGACTTGCGACTGCGGCACGTCGAGACTCTTCAGCACCTCACGAATCCGTTGGAAGACCGAAAAGGTCGAATGGACCATGATCGTGTTATTGCGGCCGTCCGCCACGATCTTGATCGGCGAAGCGCCCGCTCCGGCAAAACCGGTAGCGCCAGATGGTCCCGTCGTCACGACAGTGACCTCGCTGGATGGGCCCTGCCCAGGCGACTGAGTGCCCGCGCCGCTGGGAGCGGCCGACCGTGACATGCTGAATCCCGGAGACGCCGCTGCACTTCCATCCTCGTCCGAGTCGGCGCCGGTCGATGGGCGCACGGCCGGCAGCAGCGGCTGCCCGGTTGGAACCGCTCTCTGCGCCCTGGAGGTGGCGGCGGCAACGGCACGGGCCCCCGGCCCCGGGCCGCCACCGCCAGTCTGGAAGACGGCCTGCAATTGCTGCGCTATCTCGTCGGCTCCGAGATGGACGAGCGGGATGATGCGCAGGGCCACCTCGTCTTTCCATTCCTGGTCCAGTTCGGCCGCGAGCGTTTTCACCCCATCCATGACCCGCCGGTCCTTGACCCCCACCAAGATCGCCTGCTGGTTTTCGAGCGGGATCACGGTAACGGTCTCGGTCCCGGGCCCGATCCGGGAGCGGTAGAAATCACTCAGCTGCACGGCAACCTTTTCGGGCGCGCTGTGGCGCAGCGGAATGATCGCCACGCGATCCTCGCTGACACCGCTCGCCGACAAGGAGGTGATGAGCTCGGAGACCTTGTCGATGTCGATCGGCGCCGCGCGCACGACGATCGCGTCCCCGCCCGCGGTTGGCAGCAGCTTCACGTCGGCGGGAACGAGCTGCCTGACGAAGGCGGCGACTTCGCCGGTGCTGCCCTTGCGCACGCGGACCACCCGGGTGACCTGCTCGGACTCTCGACCGGCCGCAGTGGTCTGCTCCATGGCAGCGATCACCTCCGGGCGTCCAATCTGGTAGACGCCGTTCGTGAAGGTCATCTGCAAGCCGTTGCGGCCGAGTATATCGCGGACGATCTGCAGCAGCTGGCCCTTGGGGACCGGTTGCTCGGTGCGGAAAGTGATCGGGCCGCCGAGGTCATCCGGCGCGAGGTAGCTTACACCGAGCGCACCGGTCAGCATCTGCTTGAGGAAATAGTCGATCGATACCTTCTCGAACCTGACCGTCGTCGTTGCATCCGGGTCGAACCTGGTCGCCCCCGCCGATTTGAGATTGGCGACGTCGATGACCAGCTGGTTGTCGTCAGGAGCCAGATCGACCCGCAGGGTGCCGTTGTAGCCGACGATTGGCCGTCCCTTGGACGCGCCCGGTGCACGATTCACCGTCGAGACGTCGATAGAGGGGGCGCGACGCGCGTCTTCGCCGGTCCACAGCCGCGGACTGTCGTCGCCTTGGTAGATGGCGCCGCGCTGTTTCGCGGCCGAGAGGAAACCATTGTCGCAGCCTTTCGGCTTATTCTCGGCGGGCGTGCGGTTTGCCGCATCGGCGCAGCTATCGGCGTCGAGGTAGGCACATCCCATCAGCGAGAAGGACAGCAGCAACGCCATGGCACCCGAAGTGGACCACCGCTTCCAGGCCATGCCTCTTCTGGTTCCCTGCCGACTCAACTCGCGACTCCACTTCTCAACGAACTCTGCCAAGCAACTCTTCGGGTTTTCCCACAACGGGGCAAGCACCCGCGTGCACTCGCGCGCACGTTCCACACAAGACCGATAGCGCTGGGAAACGCCCCCCGCTCCCCAAAGCCGTACACGGCAGCACGATCTTACCGACGCAGACGCAATCGGGGCGCGCATTCGGGATGTCGCCCTGCCCCGGGTCGCACGCATCGATCGGGAAAAACAGCCGTTCAGGCTATTGAATCATGCAGCTCGATGAGACGCCGCAATGATGCATCCAGCGTCGCAAGATCGAACAGCCCTTCCTCCACATCGATCGATAGCACAAGGTTGCCGTCTTGGGCGAGGCCGCTGTGCACAAACGTGGTCGTCGTCAAGTCGAGGCCGGCGAGCTCCAACACCTTGCGCTCCGTCGAAATGTCGGATCGATACGGCACGCGGGCGAGGCTGATGATGATCCGGTCACTGCTGTCAGATGGCGTCAGTGAAAGCGTGCCGGACCGCGACAGCTCGAAGCCGTAGCTGCCGTCGGGCGCGGGGGTGGCATCTAATCCTACATTGGTCGCGAAGTCTTCGACGGTCCGCTGGGCCGCTGTGGAAAATTGTCCCATCGAACCACTCCTTCCGGACACGGCCGCCGATCCCTATCGCCGGCCAAACATCATTTGCCGCCAGCACTGCGCCGGACTGCATGACGGACTGGTGTCATGAGGCACGCAGCGCGGCGGTCGATGACAGGACGTTGAATCGAGAGACGGTTCACCCTCGAGCCGCCTGCGCCTCATAGGCTGCCTCCTCGGCGGCGACAAGCTGGTTGAGGAGCGCCCCGATCGTGGCGTTCTGCTGCAGGCGAGCTTGCGCCGACGGCATCAATTCGTCCGGCAACACGGAGTGCAGGTCGCGCAATGCATTGGCGAACATGACCTGGCTCTCGGGAGAGGCGCGTTCGAGCGGCCCCAGCATCAATCGCGCGTCAGCCAGGTTGACGGCCGGCTTGGCGCTGAAGTGGAGGACGAGGCTGGTCAGCTGGACCGAATTGACGCGACTGCGCTCGGCGCGTGGAAGAAGGCGATCGGTCAAGCGGATCACCTCGGCGGCGCCGGTCAGAACACTGCTGATCTTCTTCAGCTTTTGGAGCTCGGTTATCAGGGCATGCAGGAATAGCGCGTCCGTTGATTGGTTGGCATTAGCGAGCTCGCGCCCGACGACGGCCTTCATGCTGTCGATCACTTCGTCCAGCTTCTTGAGCAAGTCGAATTTGACAACGGCGTCGAACAGCTGGCCCATATGGGCTACCTCGCGCATCATCAAACGGAAGGCATCGCGATAGGCCTGCGGGTCGGTTCCGAGCGTGGCGGCGGCCCGGGCGGCTTCCTGGGCCGCCATGAAGCCGGCGCGCACCTCGGCCGCGATGCCCGGCTTTTCGTACTCGGCCATCGCTTCGTCGAGAAGCGTCTGGAATTCGGGACTCGCATTCTCGGCGGAGAAATATTCCCGCGCCATGTCGAGGGCCGCGAACTGGTGGGTGGCATCGCGATCGAACTGCTGCAACGCTTCCAGAAGGTCCTCTTTGGTCGCGCTCTTCTCGCCGCGCTGCCGCGTCTCGCCGGCATCCTCCTCCTCGGGCTCGGTCGTGTCCTCTTTGCCGTGCTTTGCTTCAGCCGCGCGGTTCGCTTGTTCCTGGATCTCGGCGAAGCTCTGGAATGTATCGACCAGCGCCTGGACCGCCTCCAGGTTCGGCATGTTCGGAAGCTTGTCGTAGAAATCGCCGATCCGCGACGTGGCCTGCATATGCGTGGCCTGTCCCTGGCGCACCGACCGCATCGACAGGGTCTTGGGATTGGTGTCGAGCGCCCTCGAAGCCGGCAGCTGCTTGGCCTGCGAGATCTTGGAGTTCTGGGCCGACGTCTTGACGATTTCGCCGCGGTAGGTGCCCTGACGCTCGGCGACGGCCTCGGAGCCGACCGGCGAGGTGACGGTGTTCACGGCGATCGTCTGGCGGATACTTTCCAGAGGTGATGTCAACTCACCCTCCTTCCGACGAGTCGCCCGAAAGAAAGCCTAGCAGGATCTTGTGTTCGGGCCTGTGCCGAATGTCACAAGGTGGACGCGCTGCTGCGGCGCGGAGAGATAAAAGAAAAACCGCCAGGTCGCCGACCCGGCGGTTGGTAAACCATTCCGACTGAATGTTCGCGAAGCGCTCAGGCGACGTTGCGCGTGATGGTCTTCAGCGTATCAGACACGCTCTTGAGCATGTTGGTACGCAGGTTGCTGATGGCGGACCAGGTGTTCATCGCCATCTGCATGGAGAACATCTTTTCGGTGTCGGACAGGTTCGCATTCGCCTCGATGTTGCGAATGTCGTCTTCCACCGACTTCATCTGGGTCTGAAGCTGGCTCTGCAGCCAGATCAGGTCGAAACCATCGCGGCTCTGCAGTTTTGTAGCTTCCGCAAAAGTGCCGCCTGCATTGTTGATGGGATTAAGACCTTGGGCAAAATTATCAAAGCCGGTCGCCATGTTGTAAAACTCCCCGTCACCGCGATGCGCCAGATGCTTCGGCGCAGTGCATGCCGCTACGTGCCTAACGGAGAATTAACACGACCTCTTTGGCTGCCGCAAGGGCATTGCCGATGGCTTGGGCCCGGGCGAACTCCGCCGGTGCCAACCCGGCATCCATCGTCTCCCGAATGCGCGCCTGCAACGCTTCGAATCGGGCCACCAGGGCGGCCTGGACGGCTTGCGCGCCGGGGGCCATTAACTCTGCCTCCAGATCGGTCATCGGGAAGCTGGGAACGAGCGGCGGTTCGGGTGCGGCCATCAGAAGTCATCCTCAATGGCGAGATTTTCGAGCTTGGTACGATCCACGATGACGATCGAGCGGTCCTTGATGGCGATCCACCCGGCTCGCTCCCAGGCCTTCAACGCCCGGTTGACGTTGCCGCGAGCACCCCGTGCCATGAGTCCGAGGTCAGCCTGAGTGACGACGGATCCGACACAAGGCAACTCGCGCCCCTCAAGCCTGAAGCTCGTCCCGAGGCCGTCGGCCAGGCGCAAAACTGCCTGCGCGAGACGCGCCGCCAGCGTCTTCAGACTGAGATTGCGAGTCAAGTCGATGTACGACTTGTAGCGGCGCGCAACGAGGCGGCCCAGGGCGCCTCCGATCTCGGGAAAACGGTCGGACACAGCACGCAGGCTCTTTAGCGGCACGGCTGCAAGTGTCGCTGATCCAACGATAGTCGCCATATCGGAATAGGCGCTGCCATCGAATACCCCGAGTTCTCCGAAGCTTTCGCCCGCCGGCAGGATCGCGAACAGGATCGCGGATCCATCCTCCATGATGTACGAAAGACGCACATGGCCGGAGACGACGAAGTAGAGGTGCGTCGCTTCGCCGTCCTGGAGGTAGACAACCTCGTTGTTACCGTAGTTGCGCCGGATCGACAGGCTCAGCAGCGCCTGCCGGGCGTCCTGCCGAAGGCCTTCGAATTCCGACGACCGGCTGAACATGCGAGGTCTTAAGGCTGCACCGTCACTTGCGTGGCTCATGGGAGGGGCCCGATTGCTCCACGCCAGCCGCTCCGAAAGGCGCGGGATCCGGGCCGGGCGAGACACTGCCCACTTTTATCACTTAACTTAGTTTTTCGATCGTCGCAATGACGCGTATATGATGCACGATTAAAACGGTCTATGCTGGTCGCACCGGCAACCCGATGGGCCATTTATGGGGCGGGGGCCGTCAGCTATTAGTGGCATCTGAAGCTGCGAACGTGCAGCCGTAATGCGAGCGGCCGGTAAAGTAAATGAGTGAGTCCAACACAACCGATCAAACGATCCTCAAGGTCCTGAGCGGCGTGCAATCCGGCGCGGAGGTCGCGCTTCGCCCGGGAGAGTACACGGTCGGATCCGGCTTGGACGACGACATCCAGTTTATCGATGTCAGCCTGAAGGCCGGCCACGCCAAGCTCCGGGTGCAATCCGGTAAAATCGAGATCGCGGCCGGGTCCGGCTCGGTGAGCACGCAGAACGGCTTGCGGATTGCGGCGGGCGCGGATGACTGGCAGGAAGTTGAGCCGCTCGACATCATCACCGCCGGCACCATGCGGTTTGCGCTCGGGCCGCGAACGGCGAACTGGACCACTCTCACCGACGCCGACACGACCGCCGACGTGCCGCCGCTGCCGCGGCCGCAAAAATCCAAGCGCCTCGCGGCTGGACGCTTTATGCCGGTCGACCTGCGCCGCATCGCATTTCCGGCGGTGCTGCTGTTGGCGGTTGTGGCAGTTGGCGGCTGGTACTATGCGTTCGCGTCCGGCGTCCGCGCCAACTCGACGGTCAGCAGTCGCAACGACGCCGAAGTCATCCGCACTGCGTTGGATCAGTTTCCCTTCGGCCGCCCCATCCGCGTGAAGCAGGAGGTGGATGGGACGATCTATGCCACAGGTTTTGTCGAAAGCGCGGTCGAACGGCGAGCGTTGCTCGGCGCCGTGGAGAAGTCTGGCGTCTCCAATCGTTTCAGGGTGGGGGTGCTGGAGTCGATGCGCAACGAGATCGACAGCTTCATTAAAGCCGAAAAGGTGTCGGTGACATCCACGTTGTCCCCGGCCGGGGATCTCACGCTCGACGGGATCGTGCTGAACGAGGACAACGCGAAGCGGTTCGTCGATCGGCTGCAGGGCCTCGTGGTCGGCCTACGCCAAGTCGACTCGCGCATCCGTACCGCCAAGTCTCTGCTCGGCGAAATCGAGAAGCTGTCGCGGCTGTCGCAGATCGACAACTACGTTCTGCTGCGCCTCGACGGCGAACTTGTCGAAGCGAACGGCGTGCTGCCGATCGATAAGATCGATTCCTGGGTCGGCTTCCTGCAATCCTATTCGCGCCGGTTCGCCAAGGACATCGGGCTGCGATCGTTCGTACAGCTGCAAAATGCCAACGGCACCCTGATGCCCGCTCCGACTGACGCCGGCGGGATCGTGCTCGGCGGCAAAGGCGGACCCAACGACGTCGTGCTCGACGTGGATCGTCTCGCGCGCGGCGACTACAAGCAGACTGACATATTCGTGGGCGGCGCGAAGAACTCGCCTCCCCCGAAGGTCGAGCCAGCGGTCGCTCGCGGCGGCATGCCGCCGTTCACCTTCGCTGCCGACAAGCCTGCCACGCCGGATGGCCCCGCCGCCGAGAAGCCGTTGTTCGATCCGGAAAACCTGACGCGCCGGGCCAACGGCTTGCTGCGAGGCTGGCGGGAAGGCAATCCCGGGGACGCCATTGCCAAGGCGCTGGAGACCGTCGCAGCGGCGCGCGCGAAGCTCGATCAGAACGCGTCGGGAAATCCGCCCGACAACGCGAAGAACTACCTGCCGCTGCTCCCGACCACCGGAGCAGTTCCGGTCGGAAGCGACGCATGCCGCGCAGGCTCCCGCCTGACGGCGCAGAACCTTCCGGCCGCGCTGTTCTGGCTGGATCTGCTGAGCGTCTCGACGACGATGTCGCTGTCCGATCTCGACCGGGACGAGCAGGCCTTCATTCTCGAGGCTGCTCTCAATCCACGGCTCGCTGCAACTTGTCTCCAGCGCGCCGCGAGCAGCGAGGGTGCCGCGAGCACCTCGCTCTATCTGTCCGAGGCTGCGCGCAATCCCGACTTCGTCCGCTATGTGACCCGCAATCTGCCGACCTTCGCGCTCGACATCACCGGCGCGAGCCTCACGAACGGCCGATATGTCCAGACCCGCACCGGATTGAAGATGCGCGAAGGCCAGGCTCCGGACGGAACCAGCCGGCTGTCGCAAGTTGGCGAGCTGGGCGTGGCAATTCAGCTGAAGGACGGCTATGCGGCCTTGATCTACGCGCCGGAGATCAACTGGTTCAGCAAGGAACTATAGAGCGCGGCAACGCTCAGTGCTTGACGCGGTGATCGCCGGCCTCCATGTCGATCACGCCGTGTTGCAGGGCACTGTGATAGAGCAGGTGCCGGTTCTTGGCGACCCACGCCAAAATCTCGGCGATCGCATCGAACATCTCCTCGGGCACGAACTCGTCGACTGCGACGGTTGCGAAAAGCGCCTGCGCCAGAGGCACGTTGCGAAATACCGGCACCCCGGCCCGCTCGGCCTCGGTGCGGATCAGATTGGCCTGGTTGGCCCGACCCTTCGCGGTCACGACCGGTAACGGCGCCTTCTCGGGATCATAGCTCAGCACCACCGCGAGGTGGGTCGGGTTGACCACGACCGCGCTACCCTTGCGCGCCTGCCCGCCGGAGTCGGACATGATCAACTCGTGAGCGAGCTGCTTGCGATGGCCCTTGATGTGAGGGTCGCCTTCGCTCTCCTTGTATTCGCGCTTCACCTCCTCCTTCGACATCATGAGGCTCTTGGTGTAGCTGTGCCGCTGATACATGAAGTCGAATCCGGCAACGATCAGAAAGGCGAGCGCCGAATACATCAGGATCTGCTGTATTCCCCAACCCGCCACGTTGCTGATGCAAGGGAGCCCGCACGGCAGCGATACGATGAACGGCCCGATCACATCGCGAATCACGAAATAGAGCAGGATCGACAGGAAGACGATCTTCAGGCTGGATTTGAGGATCTCGACCAATTGCTTCATCGAGAAGATGCGTTTGAACCCTGACGCCGGGCTGATCTTCTCGAGCTTGGGCGTGATGCTCTCCATCGCGAACACGGTGCCGACCTGAATGTAGTTCGCAGCCACCGCGGCAAAAATCGCCACTCCGAGCACCGGCAGCAGAATGGAAGAGCCTTCGCGAAACGTGAGGGCAATCGCCTTGTAGGCGTTGACCCTGAAATCACCGTCCGTGAGTTTGGTGATCTCGTCGATCATGCGAGCGAGACTGCCGAGCGTGAGATTCCAGGTCGCCCAGATATAGGCAACAACCGCTCCCAGCGAAAAGGTGGTCACAACCTCCTGGCTACGAGCCACCTGCCCCTTCGCACGCGCGTCGCGGATCTTTTTTGGGCTTGGCGGTTCTGTTTTTTCGCCCGAGGTATCGCTCACGGCCGCGTCTCCGGCGAAGTGGGCGGCGCGGCGGGAGCCGCCGGGGCATTCCGGCTTGGCGGCTTGACAGCCGCGCCGAAGGTCAGGATCTCATAGAGCTTGGCGACATAGCCCTCGGACGAGACAAGCTGGCGCTCGGCGAACGGCAACATCATCCAGAAATAGAAGATCAGCACCATGATGGCCAACGCGCTCTTGATCGGCATGGCCAGGATGAAGACCTGGATCTGCGGCGCAAAGCGGCTGATCATCGCGAGAGAAAACTCCGCCAGGAACATGATGGCGATGATCGGACCGGCGATGACCACCGCCAGCCGCATCGCGTTGTCGAAGATGGCCAGCATCGCCTTGGGGAACGCATCCGAGATCAACGGCACCGCATTGGCAACCGGCCAGACTGCGTAAGACTTGTACACGACCCCGAGCACGAGGAGAAACCCGCCGGTCGTGAACACAAAGGTGAGGAATGCCTGCGAGAACAGGTTGCCGAGCGTCGAAGCCTCCTCGCCCTGCAGGGGATCGATCGAGGACGCTATTGCAGCCCCGCGCTGATTATCGATCAGGCCGCCGGCAGCGGAGATAACCCAGAATATCCATCCCATCAGATAGCCGAGCAGGAAGCCGACGGCGTATTCCTTCGCGAAATAGAGGCTGAGCGACGTGACGCTGCGGTCGAACGTAGCGGCGAATTCCATGTTCATCGGAACCGCGAGGAACGCGATGCTGAAGACGGCCGCGGTGCGCGGCAAGCCCGGCAGCACCGACGCATTGAGAAGCTGCGTGGCCGCAAGAAACGCATAGAGCCGTGGCAGCGTCAGCATGAAAGCGATCAGCTCGCTATCGAACGCCCTCGATAAAGTGAGGACAGCGTCCATGCGATCACGTCATCTTGGGGAAATCGTCGAACAGCTTGAGCGTGAAGCTGAGCATCTCGCTGCCGAGAAAACTGGCCATGGCGGCGATCGTGGCCGCGACCGCGATGAGCTTCACGGCGAACGAGATCGTCTGTTCCTGCACTTGCGTGAGCGCCTGGAGCAGGCTCACCACGATGCCGACCAGCGAGGCGACCACGATGGGGGGCATCGAGAGCAGCATCACCAGGATCATCGCCTGATTGAGCTGATGGATGGCATCATTCGGCGTCACGATCGAACACTCCTGTTTTTGCCGTCACCTGATGTAGGTCTTGACCAAACCCAGGATCAGCCTCGACCAGCCGTCGACCATGACGAAAAGGAACAGCTTGAACGGCAGCGAGATGGTCAGCGGGCTCACCATCATCATGCCCATCGCCAGCAGAATGTTCGACACGATCAGGTCGATGGCGATGAACGGCAGATAAAGCAGAAACCCGATCTCGAACGCTTCGCGCAGCTGGCTCGCCGTGAAGGCGGGCAGCACGATCGCAATGTTGTCGGGGCTCAGTCCATCGGTCAGCTTCTTCGGCCAGAGGCTGCGGGCGGACTCGAGAAAGAATGTCTTTTCGCGCTCGGCCGCATGGGCGTCGAGCCAGTGTGAAAGCGGGCCGACGCCCGCCTGGTAAGCCGACTTCAGCCCCTCGGGCGTGGTGTAGTCGTAGTTTCCGGCAGCCAGCAGATCAAAGGTTTCGACGATCGTCGGCGTCATGATGTAGCCGGACAAGATGAGCGCGAGCGCGTTCAGCGCGATATTGGGCGGGATCTGCTGCACGCCGAGGGCGTTGCGCACGAGCAGAAACACCACCGCGATCTTCACGAAGCTCGTCGCCACCACCGCCAGAAACGGAAGCACGGCCGCGGCCGCAAGAACCAGGATGAGATTGAGCGGATTGGTCATGACGGCGGATCCGATCCGGAGGGCTAGCGGCCGAAGGTCAAGTGGGTCAGCCGCACGGCGAACCGATCGTCGACGCGCACCAGGTCGCCGGTACCGACGAACTGGCCGTTCACCCGGATCGTCACTTCAACTCCGTCGGCGGCGGCCGGCATATCGAGCGCCACCACGGTTCCAGGCTGCCATTTCTGCAACTCGGCAAGCGGGAGGAGGACGCGGCTGAGATCGAAGTCGACCACCATGTCCAATCGGCTCAAACCGGTCCCGGCGGGGTCTTCGGCACGGGCCGCGGACCCCACGGTCTGCTGATCGTTCATGATGGTCCCTTCCAAAACGGAAGCAGCCCGCTCCCGATAGCGCTCGACCGGCTCACAGCCTACACAGGAGAAGCCCTCCGCGGCCCGCCGGAAGATATACCGCGTCCAGCCCACGCGCACGAGCGCCATGTCGCCGGGCAAGTCCGGCACCACCACAAGGTCGCCCGGCGCCAGGCCGGAAAAGGCGGCCAAAGACAGCGACAGACTTCCCAGCGTGAACGACGCCTCGGCAGTCAGTTTCGTCTCGAGCCCGCGCGCGATGGCGGGACGCGCAAGTGCACCCTTGCCGATCGCGTCGATGAAGCCCGACATGCTCATTCCGACCACCGCCGAGACGGGTTCGGGCGCGATGCCGCGCACGGTCAGTGATAGCCATTGCAAGGCGTCGTGGCGGTCGTCCGGGGACACCTCGCTCAGCATCCCGCTCCCGACGATGCGGAAATTTCCCAGAGCATCTTCCGGGATGGCGGTCCACAGCAGAGCGACAATGCCTTCGTTGAGGCTGTCGCGCAGAGCGGGCTCGAGCGTCTGGACCTCGGCGGCCGAGATGTCGGCTCCGAACAGCGCTTTGAACGGGAACGAGTTGATGGCCGCGATGAGCCGCGGCCCGCGTCCGGTCTCGATCAGCAAGACGTGTGATGTCGGGTCGGGAGCGGCGCCGGCCGCAAGCTCGACCGTCGCGCTCCCGGCACCGAGCGGGATGGGCTGGCCGGCAAAGGCGAGCGCTGCATTCCACAACTCGCCGTCGCGACGCGCGCCGAACGCGGTGGGTGGTAGCCAGGGCAACAAAGTCATCCGGCTAGCCGTTGGATCGGAACAGATCGGACAGTGAGCCAACCTGGGGTTCGGAGTCCCCTGCTCTGCTGGTCGGACGAGTGAGAATGCGAACGCGATCTTTCGAGAAGCGCGCGCACAGGCTCTCCGCCAGTTCGGCCGCCGCGGCCGAAAGTTGCTCGGACACGCCCGATGCCGTCCTCTCCAGCACGACGTCCAGGGTCGCGGGCGTCACCACCAGCCTGAGCCCCGTCACGCCATGGAAATCCTGGCCGAGCGTGACATGCAGATCGAGCGGACGTTCTGCACTTGGGCGGGTCTCGGCGCGAATGGCGGCTTCGATGCGCTGCGTCACGACGGCGACGGCGGCCTCGCGCGCGGCCTGCCTGGCCGCGCCACTCTCGGCGGAGGCGGCCGGCACCGGCAAACCCGTGCCAGAGGGTGCTTGAGCGACGGCGAGGATATTGGCCTGAGCACCGAGTTCGCTGCCCTGCTCCGCCTCCCCATTCTGGTCCGCATCGCCGAGCTCACGGACCGCGGCGCGAAAGCGCTCATCAAACGCCGCCGCACGGGCATTGATGAGCGGCGCATCCGGTGTATGCACGTCGAGGCCGCAACCAAGACGGTCGCCGTGATCGGCGCGCGCGTTGCGCCGATCGTCGAGATCGGAGCTTCGATCGTCGAGGGCGCGGCGGCCGGAGAGATCGCTGCTCCAGGATCCGACTGCTCCTCCGTCCGGTTTGCCGATGCTGGTCATGCCGCCCGTCTCCGACGCGTGCTGAAGATGTCCTCGATCTCGACTTCCTCACGCTGACTGAGCTGAGCATCGTGCTCGGCGCGTAGCTCGTCGGTCAGGATCACGTACTTATCACGGTCCTTGACGGTCTTGCGATAGGCCTGCACCGCAACCTGCAATTCCTCAGCGAGCTTGGCATGAACATGAACGGCACGTTCGTAGGCATCGACGAGCTTGGCATGCTCCTTCTCCAGGACCACGACCCTGGCCTTGGCTTCCTCGATCGCCGTCAGCCCGACCACCCGCTGAAGGATCTCCTCGTAGATCGCGTCTTCCCGCGCCGGGAGGGTTGCGGCGCTATCGTCCTTGCGGATCCGTGCGGCTTCGACCGCAGCCGCCGCTTCGGCAACCTGCTGCCGCTTCGTGTTCATGGCGCGAAACGCCTGCTCCTCCTTGAGCTGCTTGACCCTGAGCAGAACGCTGATCTGGGCA
This sequence comes from Hyphomicrobiales bacterium, assembly GCA_039649225.1. Classification (GTDB taxonomy): domain Bacteria; phylum Pseudomonadota; class Alphaproteobacteria; order Rhizobiales; family Xanthobacteraceae; genus PALSA-894. The sequence continues at coordinate 13,709 of JBBWZU010000855.1, forward strand.
ATCATCGCACCAGCTCCGCCAGTTTCTTCAGCGTCGTCTCGAACGAGTCGAACTCGTCCGTCCGCTGCTGCAGGAAATTGTTGATCGGCTTGTATTTGGCGATCGCCGCGTCGGCGTCCGCGTCGGAGCCCTTCTTGTATTCGCCGACCTTCACCAGCAGCTCCACATCCGCATAGGTCGCCAGCCAGAAATTCACCTTGCGGGCCATGGCGACGTGCTCCTTGGTCACGACCGCGTCCATGACACGGCTCTTCGACGCGAGCACATCGATTGCCGGATAGTGGTTCGCCGCCGCGAGCTTGCGCGACAGGATGACGTGGCCATCGAGGATCGAGCGCGTCTCGTCCGCGACCGGCTCGTTCATGTCGTCCCCCTCGACCAGCACCGTATAGAGCGCGGTGATCGATCCCTTGTCGTTCATCCCCACGCGCTCCATCAGCTTGGGCAGGGTCGCGAACACCGAGGGTGGAAAGCCGCGCCGGGTGGGCGGCTCCCCGGCCGCGAGTCCGATCTCGCGCTGCGCCCGGGCGAAGCGCGTGACCGAATCCATCAGGAACAGCACCCGCTGGCCCTGGTCGCGGAAATATTCCGCGATGGCGGTGGCCACATACGCGGCCTTGGCACGCTCCATGGAGCTCTTGTCGGAGGTCGCGACGACGATCACCGACTTCGCCATGCCGGCGGGCCCGAGATCGTGCTCGATGAATTCACGCACCTCGCGCCCGCGCTCGCCGACCAGCGCGAGGACCGTGACGTCCACCTGCGCGCCCTTGACCAGCATCGACAAGAGGGTCGACTTGCCGCCGCCCGCCGCCGCGAAGATCCCCATGCGCTGCCCTTCGCCGATGGTCAGCAGCGCGTCGAAGGCGCGCAGGCCCATCGGCAATGGACGGTCGATCACCCGCCGCTTCATCGGGTCGGGTGGCTCCTGATAGACCGGGTACCACGCCTCGGGGGTGAACGCGTCCGGCTTGCCGTCGATGAAGTTGCCCAAGCCATCGAGAACCCGGCCTTTCAGGCCGGGCCCGACCGCGATCGACTGGACCCGTCCGGTGCGACGCACCTCGGTGCGCGGCGAGATTCCCTGGGTTTCTCCGATCGGCGACAGCAGGGCCTCCTCGTTGAGAAAGCCGACGCATTCGGCCAACAGCCGCGTGCCGTTCGAACGGGTATAGAGCTCGACGATCTCCCCGACCTGCACGTCGGGGACGGCGGCGTGAATGATGGTGCCGACGACTTTCCTGACGCGACCGGTCAGATTGAAGGCCTGGAAGTTCGAGACACGCTGGTCGAGATCGGTCGCGAAGGCCGGCAGGCGCGCGCGGATGCGGTCCTGCCTCGCTGCCTGCAGCGCAACCGCGTGCTCGACTCGTGCGCTGTCGTTCACGGCGCCTCTCCGGCAACCTGCTGGCCGACGACATCGAGAGCGTCGGCACTCGCTTTCGAGCAGGCGCTGCGAATGACGGTTTCGAGATCCTCGAGCCGGGCGCCCAGATCGCCGTCGACCCGTCCGATGCTGGTCTCGAGGATGATCTGGCTCGGATCCAAAGCCGGATCGTCGACCACATCGACAAGGTCGACCTCGGGGAAATCCTTCACGATCTCCCCAATCCGTCCGCGAAAGTGCTCGTACAGCCGCGACGGCACGCGCAGCTCCGCGTGCTTCTCGCGCCGCATCTGCTTCAGCGCGGTCCGAATGACTGCTTCGGCACGCGCCTGGTCGTTGAATTCCTCGATCAGCTTGCGCACGCTCGCAGCCGTGATGCGCGCGAGGTCGCGCTCGACCTGAACCAGCGACTGGTCGAGAACGGCGCTCTCCTCGAGCAACCGCTGGACCGCCTCGATCTGCGCGTTCGCCAGACCGTCCCGGTAACCGCGCAGTTTCTCCTGCTCATACGCCTTCTGCGCGTCGGCCACGATTTCCGCCGCCTTGCGCTCGGCCTCGCCGAGCAGGCACGTCGCCTCGTCGACCGCGGAGAGGTCGGCACGCTTGATCACATGCGCGCCCGCCGCCAGCCGGAAGCCGAGATCGCCTAGCCGATAATAGCCAGCCACTGCTGCTGTCTCCGCCGAACCAGTTTCACCACATGCTCGCAATGATAATCGCTCAGTTCCGCGACCGCCCGATGGCGCTCGCCAAACCAGAGGCTGGCAGGAAGGCGCAGCGCCAGACATTCGACCAGCAGCGGCTCGACCTTGTCGAGGAACCGCCCGATGGTGGCGAAGCCGAGCGCGAGCACGCTTTCGCGCCGGGCGGCGAGGTCGCCCGGGCCGACCAGCATTTCGGTTTTGTCGGGATTACGGTCGAGATCGCTCAGCGCCAGATGGAGACCTGACGTTTCGTGGGTGGCGATCTCGAAGCCGTCAATGCCCAGGGTCTCACGCGCGCGCTCGCGCTCGCTCTTGAGCACGAGGCGGAGAGCCTTGCGTGACAAGACTGCGGCCGCCAGGATCCCGGCCACCCGATTGATCGTCTCGATCGGCTCGGTTGCCAGCAGAACGGCGAGCCGCAGGCGAGGCGACGAGGCCAGTCGAGCCGGAAACTCGGGTCCGATACGGATCGCGTCAATTCCGAGCGCGGAGGACAGCGCGCGACTGATCGGTGCCCGAAAAGCCGGATGAGCGACCATCCGGCGCAGCTCCGTCGCGCCGAGCGGACCGAGGCGGCACAGCTCATCGTCGACGAACTCGCTCGGCCGGAGCTTGAACTGCCCCATACGCACCGTCAGCGCGAAGGCACGGTCGAGGCCGGATTGAGCTGACCGCTCGACCGGTTTGTTCGGCTGCGGCCGCAGTTGGGCGGACGCGGCGCTCACGAGGGCTCGACCATCGGTACGGCTGCGGTGACGGGCGCACGCTTGCCGCGGCGGTCGCGCAGATAAATGAACAGCAACACAAGGTTTCCGGCGATCAGCAGTCCGATCAGCGCGCCTGCGCCGATCGCCATCTGCCAGAAGCGCGATCGATCGGCCTCCTTGACCGTCAGTCCCGGAAGGACTTCGACGTTGCCGCCGGCCTCACCCAGGCTTTCGAGCTTCGTCGGTGAGGCCTCGGCCAACACCACCGTCACGGCTCCGTATTGCAGGCCTTCGATGGAGCTGGATACCAGGCGGCGGATCTGCGGCACGAAGAAGTCGAGATCCACGCCGGGACGGTGTTTGATGAACACGGCCGCTGACGACGGCTTCACCGCCTGACCGAGCTGCGGCGCATCCGGCAGGACGATGTGGACTCGCGCGGTGACCACGCCGTCAATGCTGCTCAGCGTCTGGGCGACATCCTCGCCGAGCGCATAGATGTAACGCACCCGCTCCTCGAACGGCGATGACACGATGCCGGACTTCTGGAAGACCTTGCCGATCGAGTCGCGCGTGTTCTTGGGAAATCCCGCATCGTTGAGCACCGCGATGGCGCGCAGCATGTCGCGATTTTCGACGGCGACCGTAAACCCCTCCTTGCCCTTGGCGGTCTTGTCGGCCGAAAGGCCGTTCGCCATGAGCACGGCCAACATCTGGTTGGCTTCCACCTCGGTAAGGTTCGAATACAAATCCTGCTGACACGCCGCGAGACTCAGAGCGGTGAGCAGCGTTATGGCATTCAGAATTCCCCGAATCTTGCGGCTACGCCGATCGGCCAACTGCTTCCCCCCGCATCCGTCCAACGGACTACTGACCCTTCAACAGCGTGTCGAAGGCCTGAGTCGATTTGCCCGTCAATTTCGACGTGACGTCGACCAGCATGGAGAAGTTCACCACTTCCATCTGGACCGCGAGCAGCGTGTTCACACTGGTCATCGGCTGCGAGAGCGCCTGGTTGATCCGCGCCTGCTGGGCGTCGAATACGCCGCGCAGCTTCTGCAGGCCGTCCAGGATCGTGTCGCCGGCAGGCGCCGGACGCGTGACCTGGGCCGGTGCATCGAGCCCGAGCGCGCGCCGCGCGCGCTCCTGCGCATCGACATTGGTTGTCGCTGCCGGGGCCGCATCCACCACGGTGGGGTTCTGGGCTTGCGCGACCTTGACCGGGGCATTTGCCGCTTGGCTCGCAGACGCGCCCGAGGCGCGTTCCATGGCGGCCGCGAACCGCTCCGCCGTTCCCGCGGCCGGGTCGGCCGGACTCACCGGCCGGACGCTGGGCGCGCCGGCACCCTGGGTGACCTGCGCCACATTGTCGAGAACCACGGCGGTTACCGCTGTCATGGTCATCCCTCTGTAGTAGCAGCGAAAATCGTGCTGGCCGGGCGGCCAGGTTCACGGAAGAAAGCGCGTATGCCGTAAGGCGAACTCTATCGGCGCGATGAGGTCTTTCGCAAGGGCAAAGAGTGATTTAGCCGGAACGTCATGCCGCGCAGGGCTGGCGGCGGGACCGGTCCGGTCAGCAATGCACCATGCGGGCGACCTCCGGACCTCCGTCCGGGGTCGTGACCGCGTAATCTTGTGAGCGGCACACCCTAAAGTGCAGTGCCTGGTACTGCGGGTTGTAGTCCCGGCCCCAGTAGAAGGTGTTGTGAACGTAGAATCCGACCGGGTCCTGATAGAAAGCATCGCCATAGATCGATTCCGACCGGTATGTCGGGTCGTACATGAGGGTTGGGAGCGCCGCTCCCAGCCGCCTCTTGGCCGGCACCCGCGGGTCGACGATGATTGTTCTGACCGGCCCGCGCGCCACCCTGTTCTGCTGATGCCGGGCCAGATGACGCGCGTTGGCGCGCGCTCCCGGGATTGCGACGTCGCTCGCCACCGCTGGCAGCACCGGCCAAGCCGTCCATCCGGCCAGACCAATCAAAACTGCTGTCACTGTCGGGTGGCGCATGGCAATGATCTCATGAATCGTGTGCGCGCCACAGTGCAGCTTTTGCTCCCGCGGGCGCAAGAGTGAAGCATGGCCCGATCGGGACCGGAGCAGGCAATCTGTGACTGGGGCGGGACAGAGCGTAACATTGCGCTGACTGTCGTTCAGGAGGCGTGATCATGTCGCCCAAACTGCCCGCACGACTTGCGTTCGTGACCGCGCTGCTGATCGGCCCGATGGCCCTCGCCCAAACCTCCAACGCGCCACGCAATGCCGGGGCGTCCAAGCAATGCGTCGGCTGCGCTTGCAACTGCGGTCCGGGGTTTCGCCTTCCGAACCGGTATTGTGCGACCTGGGGCCAGCATTACGCGTTCCAGGCGGCGGGCGGCTATCCGCAGGGCACCGTTGACGAGCTCGACAAATCACATGCGAACGGTGCGTGTCCAAAGGTCGACATCGAGGCGAAGCGCAGATACGGCCGCCGCTGACGGCCGCACGGTTGCCCGCGAGATGGTTCTTTAGGGCTTCGGAATCGCCATCACGATGCCGCGGTGCTCCGACTTGCCGTCGGAGAACGTATCCCACTTGATGAAGCGGGCGTTGATGTTGGTCGATTCGAGCTTCTGATTCTCGATCGTGAGCAGGCCGATCTTCGTCGGAACGTAGTTGCTCTCGTCTTCCACGAGATCTCCGGCGGCGCGCATGAAGCCCCTTGCAAGCTCCTCATCGCCATCGCGCTTGGCGCTGATGGCACGCGCGATCAGGCCGTTCGCGCGGTCGAGCAGGCCTTCCTTGGGTCCGTAGGTGACCGCGATGTGATCGCGCGGCCCCATCAGCTTCATGAAGGTCTGCAACTCTTTGGCAAACTGCTCGTGCTCGGGCTTCTTCGAGCTCAACAGGAGCGCCATCTGCGGCGTGTCGAGAGTGTTCGCGAAATGGCCCGCGAGGCTGAGTGAGCTCAGGACGGTCGACGGGTCCGAATTGGACTGGCGTACATGCTCGCACCCGGTGAACTGTCCGTCCGGGCTGGTGACGAACTTCCATTTGCGCAGCCCGGTCGAGGTGACGGAAACGCCGACGTTCAGCAGATCCATGTTGCCGGTGCCGTCGGTGAGGTTCCACTTCGAGCTTCCGTTGTCCTTGCCGAGTTGACCGTCGATGTAGGTTTGGCCGCCGGTGTCACGCGCGCCTTCGCCCGTCCCCATGTTCAGCACGTTCCAGAACTTGGCATAGACGCCGACGTTCGCCCCGAGCGTGGTCGAGACCTCCGTGTCGCGCTTGTGCGTCGTCTGGTTGAGGCTTTCAACGCTGACCCATTTTCCGCCGAGAGAGATGCTGCCGCTCATGCCGATGCTCACGCCGACGCCGATCGTATCGTCATCGAGCTTGCTCTTTGTGCCGCCCTTCGAGACATCGCTCTTGTTCGGATCGGGCTTGAAGCCGAGCTGCGCGCTCCCGCCGGCCCTGCCGGTCGCCGTGCCTTTCAGGCGCCCCTCGTAGCCGTGGCCAACATCGATTGCTTCCTCCCAGTCCTTGACGCCGACTTTCTCGCCGTCGATCAGCTTGCCCAGCATGTTCACCAGCGCCTGGCGGCCCTGATCGGTTTTCGGGAAGGTCCAGGAATCCCCAGTGAGCACACTTCCGGCGCCCTCGAGGCCCACCGCGGCCTCGAGTCCGACCTCGCCATAGTCGGCGAACTTGTATTTCCTGCCGATACCGCCCTCGCCATAGAGCTTGCCTTCCAGGCCCGAGCGGAAATGAATCTTGTAGCCGTCGCTGCCGAGCTCGACCTCCATCTGGCCGAGATGCGCGCCCGCGAGCTTGGCGCGGACGAACCACTGCCCTTCAAGGCCGACCTTGCCGCTATCGAGCGTGACGCGCTGCCCGGCCTTGAGGTCAATCTTGTCGCCCTCCTGAAAGCCGTTGAGCATGCTGAGCAGCGAGTCGCGGGTTTCCGGGTCCATGCCGCGCCGCCCGATCAGGCGCTCGGGATGCAGGATCTCACCCATCGTGCGCTTGTCGCGCATCTGCTCGAGCATCGCATCGGAGAAGCGCATTTCGCTTCCCCACAGCCCGATATCCTCCCGCGCCATGCGGCTGTAGACCACTGAGTCGATCTCGGGCGTGAAGGCCTCGATGTCGAGACCCCAGCTCTTCAAGGTCGTCTCGATCGCTTCGCGGGTCTTGGGCGAGGACGGGTCGAATTTCTCGACCACCTCGCCCTTCACGATCTCATAATCGCCGCCGACCTTGTGCCATTCGGCGAGCACCGCGGCACGGACCATGCTCGTCACATGCTGCATGGCCTCAGGCGCGGCCTCGCGCCGCTTTTTGACGATCTGCTCGAGATTGGGCTCGATCCAGCTCATCTGCGTGGTCAGCAACTCCTTGCCCTGCGGGGCGGTCTCGCGCAGGTAGATGATAGCCTGCGCCACCTCGCGCAGCGCTGCGAGATCCTCGATTTTCGGAGGCTTGTCGTTGCCGATCAACTTCGCATGCCACGGAGTGTGCATGACGATCGAGTCGAAACCGCTGAGCTGGTTCAGGACCTCCTTCAGGCGAGTTTGTGCGGCGCGCTTGTCGTTCGGATCGACCGCCTCGTCGACTTCCCTCTGGGCATCGAGCGCCTCGAGTATGAGCTTGGCGCTCTTGAGCCCACGCGGATCATTCGCGTCGACATTGAAGCCGCGGTTTTCGTTGGCTTGCGTCAGGACCTTGTGCTGCTTCTCGATCTCGTCGTCGATGTCCATGTGATCGCGGTACATCTTCGCGATCTCGATCTCGATCCCGCGATAGGCCTTCGACTGTTGCTTCATGAAGCGCATGCCGTCCTGGCCGACGACGTCTTCCAGCTTTTTGTTGCGCGCCTTGAAGTATTCGACGACCTCGTGGTCGCCAACACCGACCGTCTTCTGCTTCGGTTGCCGTTCCGGGATGTGATATTCGCGCCGGTAGCGCAGGTCGCTGTCGGTGAGAATGTCGCTGAGGAGGTGCGCGCCAAGCGCCCGCGCACTCTCGTTCTCGAGTCCCCGGATTGCCTCCTGGGCGAGCTCGGAGCGCAACACGATCTTCCCGACGTCGTTGGCCGACTCATTGGCGGTCATGACGTCTTCCATGTTGCCGACGCCCTGCCTGGCGAGGGCCTCGACGAGCTTTCCGACCCGCCCGACCTCATCAATGTCTCTTTGTGTGAGCCCGGCCTTGATGAGCTCCTCGTTCGAGATGCCCGCATGGGCCAACGGGTTGGCCTGATCGATGTCGGACCACATTCCGGAGAAGTCGCGCTCCGGGCGCAGGCCCAGAACCTGCTGCTCCTTCCGCACGGTCTCGCGTTGCAGCGCCGAGAAGCGAGCAATCAGGATCGCGATCTCGCGTCCCGCCTTCTGACCGCCGCGATTACGAACCTCGTCCATGAATGCTTTGTTGATTTCGCGGTTCGCCAACGAGCTGCCGACCTGGGTCTTTTCGCCGGTGACCCGCGCGACGAACTGACCCCAGGACCACGGCTTGTAGAGCTTGGGATCGCGCCAGGTCTCGACCATGAAGAGACCGGACAGCTTCTTGTCCAACAGAGTCAGCTCGTGCCGTAACCCGGCCGTGCGCTTGCCTTCATTGCGCGCGGCGGTGATGTCGTCCTTCGACCGCTGGATGATCGCGCGCGCCTGTGCGAGCGTTGCGTCTCGGCCGGTGCCCACGACGTCGAGCAGGCGCGCCCGTTCCTTGACGGTGAGCTGTTCATCGGTCTTGTCGAGCAGTGCAATCAGATCATCGGGCAGCAGCGGCCCCTTGGCGCGCTCGTCGCGCAGCTTCTTGACCGCTGGCGCGCCGCCTTCCGCACGCGCCGTGTCGATGTCGAGCTTGGCCTGACGCAGGATCTCGCGTGCCTCGTCGAGCGTCGCCAGCCGGCCGGTGCCTACGACGTCGAGCATCTTCGCTCGTTCGCTGACGGTCAGCTGGTCGTCGGTCCTGCCGAGCAGCGCAATCACGTCGTCACCGGGAAGGCGGCCCTTTGCGCGGTCTTCCTTGTACTTGTCGACCGCCATGTCGCCGCCGATCGTCTGCTTCAGCAGCACCACGGCGTTGTCGAAAGTTTCGTCGATACCGTGCACGACCGGCGCGGTTTCGCCGCGCGCGATCACGTCCAGGAAGACAGCGACCGACGAGGCGGCGTTGATCAGCATGCCTGGATCGGACCCGGCACCATACTGGTGCGAGTGCGGCATCGCATTGGCGATCGCCTTCATGGCGCTGCTGAGCGGGAAACCGTTCGGAAACTTGGGCGCAACGTGGGTCGAAAGGGACTTGTCGAGCAGGCCTTCGGTCGCAGTGACAGCCTCGCCGAGCGCGATCTGAACCTCAAGCTGCGCCGAAAGCTTCCTCAGCTCGGTGGCGGCGCCTTTGGCCTGTTCGTTGTCCATGAGGCCGCCGACCTTCCTGGCGAGGTCATCGATCTTGCGCTTGAGCTGGTCAGGGGTGAGCGCCGTCCCGTTGTCGTCGATGATCGGGTTGCAGCCATTGAAGGCATCGATCAGGTGGCCGATTTCGAGCGTCTCGCGACCGCCCTGGCCCCTGATCCCGAGCTCCTGCTTGAGATAGGCATTCTCGATCGCGAACTCCGGACGCGCCTCGCCGCTGCGCGGGTCTTTCAACGTGCTGTTGACCAGTGACCACAGCGACGTGATCGCGCCCCCGCGCGAAAGCGGCTGCTGCGACAGGCCCGGGAACTCCGAGCCGATGCCGACCGCAATCACCGAACGGCGCAACGCGGTGAGCTTTCCGACTTCATCCTTCAAGCCATTCACCTTGCTCTGATCGAGCGGTACGGCCTTCTCGGCAGCCTTGAGCTCTTTTGTCTTGCTGGAGAGCTCCTTGCCGATTTCGCCGAGCGCCTTGTCGGCTTGCGATTTCAGCGTGGTCTGACCTCCGCTGATGTCGACGCCCGCCTTGACGCGCTCCTTCGGCGTGGCAAGCGGGTCCGGTTGATAGTTCAGGATCTCCCGCTGCATGCCGCGCATCTGGCTGAGCCGGGATTCCCAGTTCGTCATCTCTTCCTGGCCGGTCGTCGTCTTCTGGCTCGAGGCCTCGGTGAGTTTCTCGGACAGCGCCGACATGCGCTCGGTGAATGTCTTCGGCTTTTTATCGACCTGGACGTCCTGCTTCGGCTGTTGTTGCGGCGCGACCAAAACCACCGGAAGCTCGGTGCGCGGCTGCCGGGGATCGACTTTGGGGGGCTCGACCTTGGGCGGCTTCGGGGCAAGGACGCGCGCCATGCGTCCAAGCACCAGCGCGCCGCGCTTGCCGCTGCGCGTCAGGAGATGATCGTTCTTGTATTTGTTCTGCGACTTGACCTTGGGCGGCGCGTCGTGTTTGGCGCGGCCGAACGAGAAGTTCTCGCTCTTTTGGGTCTTTGCCGTGCTGCCTCCAAGGCCAAGCAAGGTCCTCGGGTCGGCATGACGGATTTGTACATCGAACCCAAGAGGCCGTCCCATGAGGTCCCCCAAAGAAAACCGATGACCTGCCGAATTCGGGCAGGCGGCGCCCTCACACCCGGATGAAGTGATCCGTCACGCTCAGGGACTGGGTATTGTCGTCCCCGCGTTGCCCGGACTCCTCCTGTCGCAGCGCGCGTACGGTGGCGGCGAGCGCTTCGAGTGTGCCCAAGAGCTTATCAGCGTCGACACCGGCGGCGAGTGACGAATAGCACAGCAGCAACTCACCGCTGGAGCGATCGAGTGCGAGCCATGCGCCCGACATCGAGAGGCCGAACAGATTGCGCTCCATTGCATCCTCGAGTGCGGCGACGCGATCGCTGCCGCCAAGGCGCTTTACGCTACCGTGGAAATAGACGAAATCGCTGTCGGCAGGCACCTCGATCGAGAGCGCGACATCGTCGCCGATGGCAAGCGTCACCACTCCATTCGCATCCGGCTTGAGGTCGGCGCCAATCGAAGCACCGAGCTCGCTAAGGACCTGTTCAATCCCCAATTGTGTCATCGAGCGTTCTCGCTGGCGGCCGCGCTCACAAGGAATGCCGCCGCGTGGGAGTCATTCCAGCGGCGGACAGAAGCTATGATAGCTCAGTTTCACTTTCGCGATAGGGGCAACCTTCGCGCGCTGCCGAAAACGTTCGACGTCCATGGTCGACCGCCATGGACAGAATTTCATCGATTATCTGCGCATCGAGCAAGAGGTAAACCAGAACAATGACCACCATCACGGCCGTTGGTGACAGTTGGCTGTCGGCGATCCACTGCAAAATGGTAGTCGTCTGGCAGCACGATCCTGCAGTTCTGGATCTCGCTTCTGGTGAAGCATACACCGCGGTGACGCCAGCAAACGACGGCTTCGTGCGATTGACGGCGCGGATTGAAGTCAGATCGAAATGACCAATTGGATCTCCTGCAGGCGAGAACCAGGAACGAACCCGCCGATCCCTACGCTAAGCTACGCCAGTGCCCTCTCGTAAGCAGATAGTGTGCTTTCTCTTTGTGCGGCGTTGGTTCAAGTATAGGCGCCTCACTCGGCCATTGCGGCTGCCTTCATTCGCTGGCTTTGTCGAAATGCCGATATCCACTCAGTTCTCGAAATAATTGCCCTTGATCGCAATGGCCAGCACGTAGCGATGATCCCGTGTCATTCGCCTGAAGAGGTCATCGATGTTCTGGAAGTTCCGGTCGTCGTAGAATCCACCTGGATTTTCGGTCGCGTTCTGGAGCAACTTCAGACTGAGGCGCTGCGTCGTGTTCCTTTCGGCCCACTTGATCCTGAGATCGAACGGGCCCTTGGAGTAGCCGAGCGGTCCGGCGATTTGATCGACCGTGACGTTCGGACGAGCGTCATAATAGTGGAGCATGTAGTCTTCCATGCTATCGCTCGGAAAACTGTATCGGCCGTCCCCGTTGCCAAGCCCGAAGTGCCAGCCGGCGGCGATGATTCCCTTTTCGAAGTCGATCATTTTTTGTCGAAAATCGCCATCGAAGCCATAGAATCGAGTGACCTGCAGCGTGCAACGATTGGCATAGCCTTCGCTTCTCATGAAGTTGTTCTCGCCGCGATAGCAGACGTCGTGTTTCGATTCCTCATGATGAGCAAAGTCCATATCGGCGCCGATGCGCTGAAAGGCGCCTTCAAGGTCGGCTTCCAACCGTGCCCTATCTCGTTTGATGCCGGGACTTTCAAGGTTTGGCCTCGGTTTCATCGTCAGTATCGTGCCGTAAATGCCGCCATTCAAGAAGACGTAAAAGAACATCACCGCCAGAAGCGGCAGCGCCACGACAACGGCGCCGAGAACGATCATCCACTTCGCAGACTTTCCCATGGCTTTCTGCTCTGAAGGATCGGAAGGAAAACGGCCTCGATACACAGCCGTTCCTCGGTCAGTGTCGGGAACCGCGCTGCCGATTGCATGGTTGGCATGCAGGCATCAACTCGGGCCGGGCTTCGGCCGTCGGGGTGCGGGCCAGCGCAAGCCTCATCCGCCTCGAAAAGCCAGACGAGGACGGGATGAGTTTAAAGCGATCGTGAACTCCTCCGAGTTGATGGACATCTGTAGTAGGCTCATGGAGCCAAGAGGTGTTTGATGGAAAGACGTCAACGGCCGTCGTTTACGGACGGCCATAAGCCGCAAGCGGTCGATCTCGTCGGGTCGAGCG
>JBBWZU010000025.1:0-3294 GCA_039649225.1 Hyphomicrobiales bacterium
TTCCGACCGCAGGTGCAATCCCCGGCGTGCCAATTTCCCCGACCCCGCCGATATCAGCGCCGGAGTTTGCGATCTCGACGACGATTTCCGGCGCATCGTCGAGAGTCAACACCGGGTAAGTATCGAAGTTCTCCGGCACGACCCTGCCATTGTCGAAATCGACCTTGCCGTACAGGGCAGCAGACAGGCCATAGATGATCGCGCTGCGAATTTGCGCCGCAACGTTTGGCGGATCGATGGCCAGACCGCAGTCAACGACAGCCAACACGCGTCTGACGCGAATGTCCCTGCCGTCGACTTCCACCTCGGCAAGTTGACCGACGAAGGAATGAAAGCATTCCGACAGCGCGACGCCGCGGCCGGCCTTGGCACCAGGCTTTCCGGGTCTCAATTGGGTGGCAGCGTCAAAGCGAGAAAGCCGCGTCAGGACGGCGCTCGCGCGTTTTGCCGCCTCGGTCCCGTTCGCAGCCTTGAGCAGTTGCGCCCGATAATCGATCGGCTTGATGCCGGCCTCGACGGAAAGCTCATCGATGAAGGTCTCGAAAAAGAAGTTGTTCAGGCTGTGCCCGACGGAACGCCAAAATCCCACCGGAATGCCGAGGTCGACGGTGAAATTCTCGATGCTGCGATTTCGCAGGCCGTAGAAGGAGAAAATCGCACCGTCGACCGTCGAACGATCCGGCAGGACCCCACCCATGGCCGCGGGCAACGCGCGCTTGACGAACTGATCGTTAACCGAGGGAACGGCGATGCGATAGAGAAAGCTGGACGGCAGCCCGTTCGCATCGAGCGTCGCGGAGACGTCCGCCATCGCGGCCGGCCGATAGAAATCGTCGCGCATATCCTCAGCGCGGCTCCAGATGGTCTGGACCGGCGTTCCGTTGAATTTGCGCGCAATCTCGACGGCCTTGGCGATGTAGTCGAGATCGGCCCTGCGGCCGAAGCCGCCACCGAGATAGGGCGTCACGATCTCGACCGCGTCGGCGGACACGCCGGCGACGCCGGCAGCACGCAATTGCGCCAGATAACCTGATTGATGGCCGGCCCAGACCTTGACGCCTTTGTCGGTGACGACCGCCGTCGCGTTCATCGGCTCCATCGTCGCATGCGCCAAAAAGGGCGCATCATATGTTGCCGCGACTGTCCGGCCCGTCGAAGATGCCGCATCGCCGGCTTTGTCGAGCACCCAGCGCGGCTGATAGCTTGCGCCCTTGTCGAGCGCCGCCCGATAGGCGGCAAACACATCCTTGGTCGAGACACTCAAAGCCTTGGCGTCGTTCCAGACGACATCAGCCTGTTCCAGACCGGCGACGGCCTTGGAATAGCTCGACGCAACGACTGCCACATAGTCCTTGCCTTCGACGAGGCCCCGCACCCCGGGCAATCCCTCTCGCAGCGTCGCCTTCTGCAGCACGCCACCGAGACGCGGCGAATGCCGGATCGCTGCATAGAGTTGTCCCGGCTCACGCGTGTCGATGCCATAGCGCGCGGAGCCGTTCGTCTTCGCAGCGGCATCCGCGCGCGCAATGCCCTTGCCCACATAGGTACCTGCCGAAAGCAAAGGCAACGCGATCGTCTTCGGAGGGAGCTTGGCAGCCGCATCCGCGAGCTCGGCATAGGTCGCGCTCTTTCCGTCCGGAATGGAAATGTGGCCGTCGGCAATCTTCAGCTGGCTTGCCGCAACACCGAATTTCTCCGCAGCCGCCCGCATCAGCATGTCCAGCGCCGACGCCGCGCAGGCGCGGATGGGTTCAGCGATATTGCGCGTGGACGTCGATCCACCGGTCGCCGAAATCCCGAGAGCGCGAAGGATCTTGTCGAACGTCCAAACCGACGCGCCCTGGAACAGGCCATCGTTGTGCCCGTCAAAGGGAAGACCGTCGAGCAACACGACCGGATTGGCAAAGCGCGCATGGACCGGCGCCGGAACTGCGCGCACAGCCTCGATCGGCAACCGCAAGACCTCGGCCGCCAGGAGAACGGCGAGCGCGTAGATGCCTTGCCCCATTTCCTGATGCGGGACCGCGACTTCGATCTTCCCGTCGCGTGCGAACTTCAGCCAGGCGCCGAGACTGGCTTCTCCGTCATCGGCGGGAAGCTTGTAGCCGTCGATGCTGCTCAGCCGCGCGATCACCGTTCCGGCGCCGACCAGAAGTCCACCACCGACGACCCCCGCGGCGATCAGAAACGTGCGCCGCGCGATCTTTCCGCGACGAGACGGCTTCCGGTCTGTTGTCATTTCGCGCTCTCCTGCTTTCGGGGCTCGGCGCTTGCCGGATTCAGTTTGCCGAGAGCAATGGCGACAGCAGTCCGAATTGCGTCATAGGTGCCACAGCGGCAGATGTTGGCGATCTGCGACAGCACGGCTTCCTTGGTCTGGCTCCGGTTCTTGCCGAGAACACTCGTCGCGGCCATCACGAAGCCGGGCTGGCAATAGCCGCATTGCGGAACGGCCGCCTCAACCCAGGCGTCCTGGACGGCCCGGGCGATATCGCCTGCCAAACCTTCTATGGTGGTGACTGTCTTTCCCGCTGCGTCGCCGACCATGATCGAGCAAGATCTTGCAGCTTCGCCGTCAATATGAACAGTGCAAGCTCCGCATAGCGCGCGACCGCAGCCGAATTTGGTTCCGGTCAGCTGCAGTTCGTCGCGCAGCGCCCAGAGAAGCGGCGTATCCGGATCGACATCGACTTGATGAGACCTGCCGTTGATGTTCAGGCTGATCATCGTTGGATCTTCCGTCATTGTGGGCCAAGTGCCGCCGAGGACTCAGACCTTCCTGGCACGCATCGCGTCAGCCGCCTTCGGTCAGAACCGCCGCGAACTGTTCGACCGCCGCGTCGACCTGATCGCGCGTGATGATCAAAGGCGGCGCGATCCTGATGGTGTCGACCTGGGTATCCTTGACCAAAATGCTGCGCGCTTTCAGCGCCTTGCAGAGCCGACTGGCGCCGCCGGCTTCGGGATGCAATTGGACCGCCAACATGAGACCGCGGCCGCGCACCTCGCGCACGATGTTGCTGCGGATGCCCTGCAGCGCCTCCATGAAATAGCGGCCCTGCCGATCGGCGTTCTCGATCATGCCTTCCTCGACCAGAACCCTGACGGCGGCGCGCGCAATCGCGCATGCGAGCGGATTGCCACCGAACGTGCTGCCGTGCTGTCCCGGCTTCAGGACTCCGAGCACCTCCGTGTTGGAGAGCACGGCCGACACCGGATAGAAGCCGCCGGACAGCGCTTTGCCGATCAGCGTCACGTCCGCCTCGATGCCCTCGTGCTCTTCGGCGAGCATTC
>JBBWZU010000047.1:0-7799 GCA_039649225.1 Hyphomicrobiales bacterium
TTCCGAGCGGCAATCTGCTGATCGAGGGATCCCAGGAAATACTGGTGAACCATGAGCTGCGCGTGCTGCAGATCGCCGGCATCGTGCGCCCGGGAGATATCACCCGCAACAACACGATCTCCTACGAAAAGATCGCCGAGGCGCGGGTCGCCTATGGCGGCCGAGGCCGCCTGATGGAGGTCCAGCAACCCGGCTGGGGCCACCAAGTCTACGACGCCATCACGCCATTCTGATCACACGTGGACGCAAATGGCAGATCTGCAAAGTGGCTATGAGCGGCAGAGAGTATTCTGGAAGGGTGTGGCGGTGTTCCTGCTGCTCACTCTGCTGGCAGCCGGCACCGGCGGTGTGCTTGGAATGCATATTCTCGAGGTCGCCGAGCGCATGATCGAGGAACAGCGGGCGCAGCCCAAGATACCGACGCGGGTGAGCAAATATATCGGAACCGGCAAGCTGCTGCGGCTTCAGCCGATTGTTACCAATCTGGCGGCGCCGCAGGGCGTGTTCGCCCGCATCGAGGCGTCGCTGGTGACCGACCGGTTGAACGATGAGGAAGCCCTCGTCATGGCGGCACGGATCGGCGAAGATGTGGTTGCCTTCCTGCGCACGACATCGCTGGCGCAGATCGAAGGCGGCGCCGGCATGCAGCACCTGCGCGAGGATCTCAACGAACGTGTCATGACCAGGTCGAGCGGCAAGGTCCGCGAGATCATCATCGAAACTTTGGTGGTCCAGTGAAGTGGCGCCTCGCCATTGTCCTGCTGCTGGCCTCGACCGTGGCCGCGGCGGCCCAGCTTCCCGATCTCGGCAACTTGATCCCGCCGGGTCAAGGCAGCGCGTCGGGGCGAATCGTCCAGTTGATCGCATTGCTCACGGTGCTGTCGATCGCGCCGAGCCTGCTGATCATGGTGACGAGCTTCACCCGCTTCATCGTGGCGCTGTCGTTCCTGCGTTCCGGCCTCGGGTTGCAAAGCACGCCGGCGAATCTCGTCTTGATAAGCCTGGCGCTGTTCATGACGTTTTACGTCATGGCGCCGACCTTCGATCGCGCCTGGACCACCGGCATCCAGCCGTTAATGAAGAACGAGATCGGCGAAGAGGAGGCCTATGGCCGGATCACCGCGCCGTTCCGTGAGTTCATGCTGACGCATGTGCGGGAAAAGGATCTGACAAACTTCGAGCAACTGGCGGACGAGACCATTCGCAGCAAGACCGACGAGAAGGCGGGCGAGAAAGCCGCCGAGAAGCAGATCGATCTGCGCATCATCATCCCGGCCTTCATGATCTCCGAGTTGCGCCGCGCCTTCGAGATCGGCTTCCTGATCATGCTGCCATTTCTCGTAATCGACATGATCGTCGCGACCATCACCATGTCGATGGGCATGATGATGATGCCGCCGACCGTGATCGCCTTGCCGTTCAAGACCTTGTTCTTCGTCCTGATCGACGGCTGGAGCCTGGTGACCAGCGGTCTGATCCGCTCGTTCTTGTAAGTCGCGGTGTCGCGCGAGCGCGCTATCTCCGGATTACTACGTAACGCGTGAAATATTGGGCCGGCAGAACCCAGGAAAACCGCCTTGCTGCATCCAATTAAGTCCACCTCGTTCAGCTTCAGGTAAGATTTGTTCGTTAAAGCTCAGAGGTAATACGACGGATTGGTTGCCCGCGCGCCGGGACCGAAGGCATGACGCCGCTCCGTCGTACCGGTGCAAATCCGGTATGTCCCCAAAAATCCTCACTCTTGAACCATGGGACATGATCTATGTCGAGCTTGCTCACCAATACCGCCGCAATGACCGCGCTGCAGACCTTGCGCAATGTCAATGCCAACCTGGAAACGACCCAGAACCGAATTTCCACCGGTCAACGCGTCGCCACCGCCTCCGACAACTCGGCCTACTGGTCGATCGCCACCACCATGCGGTCGGACAATGCCGCTCTCTCCGCGGTCTCTGACGCCCTTGGTCTCGGTGCCGCGACCATCGACACCCAGTACACGGCTCTCGGATCCACCGTCGGTAACGACAAGACCGGCCTCACGGCGCTCAAGGCCAAGCTGGTCGCCGCCAAGGAGCCGGGCGTTGATCGCCAGAAAGTGCAGGCCGAGGTATCGTCGATCCAGGCCGACCTGAAAAACACATCCGATCTGGCGGTGTTCAACGGCGAAAACTGGCTCTCGGTGGATTCGACCACGGCGAGCTACAACGCGACGAAGTCGGTCGTGTCGTCGTTCTCGCGCGCCGGCGGCGTCGTGTCGATCAGCACGATCAACGTCAACATCAACTCGATCAAGCTGTACGACAAGACCGGCGTCGTCGGTGCCGTCACGACCGCCGCCACCACGGGCACCTTCCTGGCTGCTGCCGGCAACGTCACCGTCAAGGTCGGCGCGGCTGCGCCGATCAACGTTGCGGTGACGGCGACATCGACCCTGAAGGATATCGCGGACGGCATCAATGGGCTGCAAATCGCCGGCCTGTCGGTCGCGATCGACACCACCAACAACCAGCTGACCTTCGCCAACCGCGACACCGCCAACGCGATCGTCGTCGATGCGACCGCCGTCGGCCTGGCCGGCATCGCCACCATGGCGGCCCCCGCCACGGCCTCGAAGAAGGGGGTCATGGACAAGAACATCGACTACTTCGACGGCACGGCCTGGAAGACCACCACTGTCGGCACGATGGACATCTCGAAGCTGACGGACTCGGCGGCCGACTCGGCAACCCTCGACCAGTACATCACCGCCGTCGACAAGGCGCTGGGCAGCGTCACGCAGGCGGCCGCCAATCTCGGTGCCACCAAGACACGCATCACCTCCAACTCGGACTTCGTGAAGTCCCTGATGGACTCGATCGATCGTGGTGTCGGCCAGCTCGTGGACGCCGACATGAATGCTGAATCGACCCGCCTGCAGGCTCAGCAGGTTCAGCAGCAGCTCGGCATTCAGGCGCTGTCGATCGCCAACTCGCGCAGCCAGAGCATTCTGTCGCTGTTCAAGTAAGGCTCAGCTTCGATCCGCACGGAAAGCCACGCCCCGAAAGGGCGTGGCTTTTTTTAGGCTAAATCCGCAACCTTCGGACAAGCTTGCGCCCGCACATTGGCGCCACAGTGTTCGCAGGGGGCGTCATGATCAGCCGCGAAAATGCGCAGAAGCTTTGGCAGGATCTGCTGGAGCTGGGCGCCAGGCGTCTGATTGCACTCGCCTTTGTCGGGGTGACGGTATTCACCGGGGTCGGGCTCGGCGCCTATTTTCTCAGCCGGCCGGAGCTTGAGGTTCTCTATACGGGGCTCAGCCGCGACGACATCAACCGGATGGGCGCGGCGCTGCGCGATGCCGACATCAAGTTCGACGTGAACTCGGCCGGCGACGCGATTTCGGTTCGCCGCGGCCAGACCGTCCAGGCACGGGTGATGCTGGCCGAAAAGGGACTGCCGAACTCCTCGAATGCCGGCTACGAGCTGTTCGATAAAGTCGGATCACTCGGCCTGACCTCCTTCATGCAGGAAGTAACGCGAGTCCGCGCCCTCGAGGGCGAGCTGGCGCGGACGATCCAGGTCATGAAGGGCGTGAAGGCAGCGCGCGTCCACGTCGTCCTTGGTGAGCGTGGTTCGTTCCGGCGCGAGCGCCAGCCGCCGTCGGCGTCCGTCGTCGTGCGCGGCGACGTCAATGTCGAGAGCGGTACGCCGCAGGCGATCCGCTACCTGGTGGCGGCGGCGGTTCCCGGGATGGTGCCCGATCGCGTCAACGTCATGAACGCCGAAGGGACACTGATGCTGGCCGGCGACGATGCCTCGACCTCGACGTCGGCTCGGATGACGACGCTGGAGAAATTCGTCAATCGCTCGGTTCAGGAATCGATCCGCAAGACTCTGATCCCGTATTTGGGCATCGACAATTTCGAGGTCAGCGTTGCCGCCAAGCTCAACACCGACCGCAGACAGACCAACGAAACCACCTATGATCCGGAGTCGCGTGCCGAGCGCTCCGTCCGTACCATCCGCGAGAACGAAAAGTCGCAAAACGCCGCCCGACAGACGCCGACGACGGTCGAGCAGAACGTGCCCAACAACCGGCCCGAGGCAAGCGGTGGAACGCAGTCGGCCGAAGAAAAGAACAAGCGCGAGGACGTCACCAATTACGAAATGTCGACCAAGACGGTGACGACCGTCAGCGACGGTTACAACGTCAGCAGGCTGTCGATCGCGGTGCTGATCAACCGGCCCCGCCTGATCGCCACCTTGGGCGGCGAAGCGACGGCAACGGCAATCGAATCCAAGGTCGCGGAAATCGAACAGATCGCCGCCATGGCGGCCGGTATCGACAAGCAGCGCGGAGATCAGATCCGTGTGTCGGCGGTCGAGTTCATGGAGAATGGGCGCGATATCGAGCCGATCCCGCAGATGGGCCTGTCGGAAATCCTGGCGCGGCAACTCGGCAACATCATCAACGCGGCGGCCATCCTGCTCATGGCCGTGCTGTTGATCTGGTTCGGCCTGCGGCCGGCCATCAACTCGATCCTCGAGGCGCGCGCGGCCGAGCGCGCCGCCGAAGTGCAGAAGTCGGAGTTCGCGGCTCTGGCGGATGCGCAGTCCGCCGCCGCCGCGCTGCAGGCCGGCGCGATCGAAGGCGACGAGCCCAATCTCGTCGAGGATCTGACCAGCAAGATGAAACGTGCCCCGCTCAAGCGCCTCGAGCAGATCATCCAGCTCAACGAGAAGCAGGCCGCCGATGTCCTCAGACGCTGGACGCGCGGTGAGGAGGCGGCATGACCGCGCGTACGCTCGGCGACATTCTCACCAAGGTTCGCTCCGAGGAACTCGTCGACGTTGGCACCGTTGCGCCGTTCGATCGCCCTGTCTTTCCGCGGATCGTCAGCCGGACCGACGGCATCGGCGTGGAACGGCAAAAGGCCGAGCCGCCGGCCAGCGCCGCCGAAAGTACGGCGCGCCTGATCGAGGAGGCCTACGAGCGCGGCAAGCGCGAGGGCGCCGCCGCCGTGCAGACCGAGTTCGACATCAAGCTTGTCGAGCAGAGGACGCGCCATGTGATGAAGCTTGCGGCGGACCGCCATCGCGGCGCGGCCGAGAACGCCAAGAACATGGCCGGGCAGCTGATCGGTGCCGTAAAGGACATGGAAGCCGAGATATGCCGGTGCGTGGCCGGTGTGCTCGCGCCCTTCGTCGCCGACGCGGTCCGGCGCCAGGCCATCGAAGATCTCGCCGCGACACTGTCCCTCATGGTGAAGGAGCATCGCCCCGCCAGTCTCAAGGTGGAAGGTCCGGGCGATCTTCTCGATGCGCTCAAGGGCGCGCTGGCGGACTTCCCGCTTCCGATCGACTACACGCCGATCCCGGCGCTCGCCTACGATGCGCTCGGGGATCACGATCAAGGTAGCCTCGATGCCATCGAGGTGCGGGTCCGGCTTGACGAGCGGGTCATCGAGACTCAGATCGGCCCATGGCTGGAACGCCTGCGCGGCGCGGTGCAATGAGCCCGCCGCGCGATCCAGACCGGCACGAGATCGTCATCATCCGGCGTCGGCTGGAGCCTGATGCCGGAATCGCCAAGTCCGGAATCTGGAAGATCGCCCACGCGGACTTCATGACCGCCCTGATGGCGTTCTTTCTGGTGATGTGGCTGATCAGCGCCACACCGCAGCAGTCCCGCGAGAGCATCGCCAGCTATTTCAATCCGATCAAGCTTGCCGATGCCACTCCCGACAAGAAGGGCGTTCGCGATCCGCAGCGCAGCGAATCCAAGGGCGAAAGACCCAGGGACGAGACTGATGAGCGCGCTGTTGAAACGCCCGAGGCCGCCGCGAAGGGCCGCAGGCCGCGTTACGACGAAGCTGTCCTGTTCCGTGATCCTTACGCCGTGCTGTCGGAAATCGCCGGCCGCGAGCCGGGGATGCCGCATCGCACCGAGACCACGCTCGGTGAGCGCACCCAGCCGGGCCAGAAGGGCGGCACGGCCTATCGCGATCCGTTCGACCCGATCTACTGGCAAGTGACGCCACGCGCGCCGACCGAGACCGAACCGCCGGAAGGTCAGACGGGACGCGGGCCGAGCGCCGAAGACGACGCGGCGATGGCGGGCGACGGCGAGGGGCCGGCGCGGCCGGAGACAACGCCGGACGCAACCGGTCCGGCTGCCCCAAGCCCCATCGCACCCAACGTGACCGCGATGGCGGAACCGCCGCGCGAAGCCAGATCGCAGCCCGGACTGCCCTCCGACCGCAAGGGTGGCGGCACGCAGCCACGAGCCGGCCGCCCTCCTGGCGAAGCCCAACCCGGCGGCATCGCGCAGACCGCGGACGGCGACGAGGTCCAATTGCAGGCGGCCATCGAGGCCGTCATGAAGCGGGACGCCGGCACGCTGGCGCCGACCGTCGAGGTGCGCAAGACGGATGATGGCCTGCTGGTGAGCCTCACCGACAATGCACGGTTTTCGATGTTCGCCAGCGGGTCGGCGGAGCCGCAGCCGGAACTGGTGATGGCGATCGACCGGATTGCCCCTCTGCTCAGCAGGCGGAGCGGCACCGTCGTCATCCGCGGACACACCGACAATCGCCCCTACCGGACGGCGAGCTATGACAACTGGCGGCTCTCCACCGCGCGCGCCCACATGGCGTATCACATGCTGATCCGCGGCGGGCTGCCTGAGGCACGGATCGAGCGCGTCGAGGGCTATGCGGACCGCCAGCCGCGGCTGCCCAATGATCCGGCCGGTGCGCAGAACCGGCGCATCGAAATTCTGCTGCGGGAGAAGAACACGTGATGTCCGCCGCCCGCTCACGCGGGACGATGGCGGCCCGCGCGGCCGCCCTCGCGCTTGCCGGGCTTGCGGCGGTCGCGGCCACGACAGGCGCGGTGCGCGCGGAAAATTCCGAACCTGCACCCAATGATGCCAGCCCGGTCGCACTGGTCCGGTCGCTGCAAATTCTGCAGGAGCAGATTGCGAACGGCAGTGTCGCGGCGCACGCGGCGCAAAGCGCCTTGCTGGAGCGCATCGAGACACGCTTCGCCCAGGCGCCGCCGGAAACCTGGCAAGACCCGCGCAACGCGCGCGCCGCCGTGGTCTATCTGCTTGGCGGCGGCAAGCCGGCCACGATCCGTGCGTTGTTGTCGTATGAGAAACCGCCTGCGATCGAAGACCGCTTGATCAAGGGCGCTCTCGCCTACGTCGAAGGACACGAGGACGAGGCGCAGGACCTGCTGCGCACCGTCGACGTGCGGGGTCTTCCGCCCTCGCTCGGCGGCCCTGTCGCGCTGGTGCAGTCCGCCTTGATCGTGCGCCAGGACGTGGCGGCCGCCATGGCGCTTCTCGACGAGGCGCGATTGCTGATGCCCGGCACGCTGGTCGAGGAGGCGGCCTTGCGGCGGGAGATCTTCCTCGCCGGGCAAATCGACAACGCGGACAAGTTCGAGACCTTGGCGATCCAATATATCCGGCGGTTTCGCCATTCGATCTATGCGGGTAATTTCCGCGAGCACCTCGCGGTGGCGCTGACCCGGTTCAGCTTCGCCCAAAACAGCGACATGTTTTCGCGCGTCCAACGCATCCTCGAGCAGCTCGATCCGGTCAGCCGCCGTAACCTCTATCTGATGGTGGCGCGAACGGCGGTGCTGCGCGGCAAGACCGAGATGGCGCGTCTTGCCGCCGAGCAGGCCGCGGCCGCCACGCGCGACGGCTCCCCCGATGGCGATCGGGCGCGGCTCTACCGCGCCATCACGTCGGTGCTGGGCGACTCCTATGAGGAGGGCATGCGCGATCTTGCCAGGATCGACAGGAAGCG
>JBBWZU010000065.1:0-10239 GCA_039649225.1 Hyphomicrobiales bacterium
CGGTCGCGCTGCGCAAGGGCTCGCAGGGCGTCGCCAAGGCGGAGGCTGAGAAGCTCAAAGTCATGGAAGTCGCCGAGGCCGCCAAGTGGGCCGACGTGATGATGATGCTCACCCCGGACGAGCTGCAGGGCGACATCTATCGCGAGCACCTGCACGCCAACATGAAGAACGGCGCGGCGCTGCTGTTCGCGCACGGCCTCAACGTGCACTTCAATCTGCTCGATCCGCGTCCCGATCTCGACGTGCTGATGATCGCCCCGAAGGGTCCCGGCCACACGGTGCGCTCCGAATACCAGCGCGGCGGCGGCGTTCCCTGCCTGATCGCGATTGCCAAGGATTCCTCCGGCAACGCCCATGACCTCGGCCTGAGCTATGCCTCGGCGATCGGCGGCGGGCGCGCCGGCATCATCGAGACGACCTTCAAAGAAGAATGCGAGACCGATCTGTTCGGCGAGCAGACCGTGCTGTGCGGCGGCCTGGTCGAACTGATCAAGGCCGGTTACGAGACGCTGGTCGAAGCCGGCTACGCGCCCGAGATGGCCTATTTCGAGTGCCTGCACGAAGTGAAGCTGATCGTCGACCTGATCTTCGAGGGCGGCATCGCCACCATGAACTATTCGATCTCCAACACCGCCGAATACGGCGAATACGTCACGGGCCCGCGCATCATCACGGCCGAGACCAAGGCGGAGATGAAGCGCGTGCTGGCCGACATCCAGTCCGGCAAGTTCACGCGCGACTGGATGCTGGAGAACAAGGTCAACCAGACGTCGTTCAAGGCGACCCGCGCCAAGCTCGCCGAGCATCCGATCGAGCAGGTCGGCGAGAAGCTGCGCGCCATGATGCCGTGGATCAAGGCCAAGGCACTGGTCGACAAAGCCAGGAATTGATCTCGGGCTTTGCTTTTGCGTGACCGGTTCGGTTGCCGTAAGATTAAAATATATATTTTATGCTATCATAGGTTCGGTCTGGCAGAACGAACTCAAATTTCGTAATGAATCCAACGAAGGCCTGTCACGGGCTCGCGCAAGCGAGCCCGTTTTCATCGGGGCTATTTAATCCCGGCCGCATCGAATCCCGCCTCGACCGCGGCGGCGCGCGTGTCGATCTCGGCCTGCGGCAGCTTGCGGAACAGCGAGCGCGTGGCGATCACGACGCCGCGCCGGCTGTCGGAGAATGTCGACATGCGCGAGAGCTGCTGCGTCAGCGCAACATAGAACATCGCGGCGAGCTCGGCCGGCCGGAACAGGAAGCCATCGGCGCCGCGCGTGGTCATGATCTTGAAGGCCGCGAAGTTGTGGATGCCGCTATTGACGTGCACGCCGCCGAAGTCGCCGGCGAGCGTCACCGGCGACTTCTTGTAATCCTTCATCAGCTTCGGCTGGTCGAACAGCGGCGGATCGGACATGTCGCGGAACGCCTGCAGGCCGGTCGAGAGCGCGTCGCCGATCTGCCAGTTCCACTGCGCGATGTCGGGCTGCGCCGCATTGGAGATCAGCGCGCCGAATATGTCCGAGTAGGATTCGTTCAGCGTGCCGGGCTCGTCCTGATAGATCAGGCGCGCGGTCGCCGCGGTGACGCCATGGAACAGCTCGTGCGCCACGATGTCGAGCGAGGAGGCGAGCGAGCGCAGCCGGTCGTCGAACATCGCCTGGCCGTAGATCATCTGCGTTCCGTTCCAGAACGCATTCAGCCATACATTGCTGCCGGGAGGGTTTTCGTCGGTCTTGACCACGCAGTTGACGCTCGAGATCACGCGCCCGCCTTTGTTGTCGATGTTGTTGCGCTTGAGCACGGTGCGCAGATAGGTCGCGACCGCCGCCGCATTGACATGCGCGCTGACCGCCGCGCTCGACCATGGCGGCGCGACCGGCGTGCCGGGCAGGTTCTGCACCACGAGGTTCGGATCGCGAAAGCCGAAGTCATAGGTTTCGATATTGAGCGCGGGATCGCGCAGTACCCTCTGTGCGCCGGTGACATCGATGCAGAACGTCTGCGGCGTTCCCAGCTCGTCCAGCGCCTGGTCCGTCGCCGCGTCCGCCGAGGGCGTGCGCGGGAGCTCGGCGACCAATGAGCCTGCGAGCGCGTCGATGACGAAGTCATAGACCAGCGGGCCGCTCTGCTCTTTCTTTCGGCTGTGCACGTTCTCGGCGATATAGGCGAGACGCCATTTGCCCTTGCTGTCGAAAAACAGGTTCAGCGCCGGCACGATCTGCGGGCGGTCGCGTCCGTAGCCGGCCGCGGTGGCGACCTTCGCCAGCGCATCGGCCGGCGAAATCTTCGCCAGAAAGGACCGCACATCCGGCGCTGCCAGGTTGGAGTTGATCGAGACCATCTCGTTGTTGTCGTCCAGCTCGACGCTGATCAGCGACCCGTAGATCGGAATGCCGTGCACCTGCTGGCGAAACTTGACGACCGTGGTGCCGGTCAGCGGCACGGTCTCGACGCCTAGGCTCTTGAAGTCGCTGTCGGTGCCGCTGACCTTGGGCGTGGTCAGCGAGGGCACGGCATCGCTGGCGAGCGCGTGCGCGAGAATGCGTTTTGCGGCGCTTTCCGGGTCGAGATTTTCCGGGCGGCTTTCGTCCAGCGCAAACGCCGGGGTGGTCGCATGCTCGGCTTTCAGCGCCGCGAATGTGGCGGCGCCCGCCGGCTCCGTGACGTGCAGGGCCATTGCCGTAAAGCCGCCGGGCCGTCCCGGGGGAGGCGCCGCGCGTTTTTTTGCCGTCTTGGACCCTGTTTTGGCTGCCTTCTTGGCCATGGTTGCTCCCCGAAAAATTAACAACCAGGAAACGGTATGCTATCCGGATTTGGTTGGGAACCGTTGGCGCCTGAACATCTGGGGAGAGCCGCATGGATACGCGCGAGACGATCGAAAGCATCCTCGATGCCGCCTATGCGGCGCGCCAACGCCAGGACCACGAGGCGGCCGCGGCCTGCTTCACCGAGGACGGCTGCTACAAGGCCAATGGCGGGCTCGGCACCACCAGCCGGGCCGAGCAGCACATGGCGATCAAGGCGACCTTCGAGCAGTTCGAGCTGCTCAGCTTCACCCAGCATTGCCGGATCATCGACCCGCCGCGGGCGGTCGTGCACTGGCGCGGCACGTTCCGCACCAAAAATGGCCAGGTGGGCGATACCGACATCCTCGACCTGATCGAGGTACGGGATGGGCGGATTTCCTCGCTCATCACCTTCTTCGACACCGCCTATGCGGCGGCGCTCAGCGCCGGCCCCATGCCTTAACCGGTTTTGACGGGGCACAAGCAGCCAAATCAAGCAAACTCTTGCCACGGCAGTTTTATTACAGTTTGATGACATCTTCCGCCGCCCGCCGGGATGTAACAAAGGTCCGGGCCGCGGCCGTGTCGTTCTATGCCGCCTGCTGTTTCCGCTCTTGCAAGCCGGTTTTATGGGGTCGACGGCTTCCGCCGCCAGTCCGCGCTGCGCGCTGTCCTGATCGCCGCATCGCACCTGGCCGCGCTCGCCATCATGCTGATGACCGAGAGCGGCCCGGTCTCGCGGATGGCCTTCATCCTGGCCTGGGGTATTTTAAATACCTTCTTCCTCGTGCTGGTGCGCCGGCCCGCGATCGCGGGCGTCCTGTCGCTCGTTTTCGTGGTGCTGCTGGTGCTGTTGTCCCAGCTCAAGCACAGCATGCTGTTTATGACGGTCAACTTCGTCGACCTCATGGTTGTCGATCAGGACACGCTCGGCTTCCTGCTCACCGTGACGCCGGGACTGTGGGCCAATGTCGTGATCGCCTGCCTGCTCAGCGCCGTGCTGATCGCGTTTCTCTGGTGGCTCGATCCGCGCCGTGTCCGGCGCCGCCTCAGCACGCTGGGTCTTGCGGCGTTTGTCGGTGGCCTCGCGCTGCTGGTTTTTGCGCTGCCGAGCGATCCGGAAAGCGAGTTCGTCAACGGGCAATATCTCTCCAAATTCGCGCGTTCGGGCGTGACGGCGATTGTCGACTATGTGTCGCGCGGCTTGCTGGAGTCCGACTCAGGGTTAGCCGAAAAGCTCAAGCCGCTGGTCGGTGGCAATACCTGTTCGCCGGCGCAGAAACCGCCGCACATCGTCATGGTGTTCGACGAATCGAGCTTCGACATCACGCAGGCGCCCGGCATCAAGGTGCCGGAGAATTACCGCGAGCACTTCAGGTCATTCGACGGCAGGAACCGCTCGTTGACCGTCGAGGGCGTCGGCGGCCCGAGCTGGTTCACCGAATACAATGTGCTCACCGGCCTCTCGGTGCGCTCCTACGGGCGCTTCGCGGATTTCGTGACGCGTATCGCGGCCGGGCGTGTCGAGCGCGGCCTGCCGTGGGCGCTGCGCCGCTGCGGCTACAAGACCTACAGTTTCTATTCTTATCTCGGCGCATTCCTGAACGCGCGTGGGTTCCAGGAGACCGCCGGCATCGAGAATTTCTATGATGCCAAGAAACTGAATGCGAACGGCGTCGAGCCCGACAGCTTCTTCTACGACGCCGCCGCGCGCGTGGTTGAGGAGGAGAAGGGCAAGCAGCCGCTGTTTCTCTACGTCTATACGGTGGCGAACCATTTCCCCTGGGATTATCGTTTCCGTCCCGATCTGATGACCGACTGGCACGACTTCGGCAACACGCCGGAGGTCGACGAATATCTGCGCCGTCAAACTTTAAGCGCGCGCAACTACGCAAGCTTCATCGAGAAGCTCAAGCGGGACTTTCCGGATGAGCGTTTCCTGATCGTGCGCTTTGGCGATCACCAGCCGGGCTTTGCCAAGCACCTGCTCGATCCCTCGCTGGATAACTCATTCCTCGCGCGCCAGGTCGCCGCGCAGGACGTCCGGTTGCTGACCACCTATTATGCGATCGACGCGATCAACTATCAGCCGGCCGACCTGGGTCTGGCGCGCGATCAGCTCGACGCGCCGTATCTGCCGTTGCTGGTGCTGGAGGCGGCGGGCGTGCCGCTGGATGCCTCATTCGCGGAACAAAAGCGCATCATGCTGGCGTGCCGCGGCCTGTTCTACCGCTGCCGTGGCGGGGCCGAGGCGCGGCGCTTCAACCAGCTCCTGATCAATGCCGGACTGATCAAGGGACTGTAGGCAAACGACGGAAGCGGCGGGGCACTGCCCACCCTTGCATCCTGCATCCAGCCCGCTAGCTTGCGCCGCACAGCAGGCTCGATGAGCCAACGAAACAGAGGGGACGCATGGCCGCAGCTTCGAGCGCCGCACCCGCGGCCAGCGCATCCGCGCCGGCTGTCGAACTGAATGACGTCACGATCGCATTCCGCCTGGCCGATGGCTCGTTCTATACGGCGGTCGAGAGGGCCTCGCTCGACGTCGCGGACGGCGAATTTGTCGCCATCGTTGGGCCGACCGGCTGCGGCAAGTCGACGCTTCTCAATGTCGCGGCCGGGCTGATCGCGCCCGCCAAGGGCAGCGCCACCATTTTCGGCAGCGGCCTTACCGGTCTGAACCGGCAGGCCGGCTATCTGTTTCAGGCCGAGTCGCTGTTTCCCTGGAAGACCGCCGTCGAAAACGTGGCGATCGGTCTGGAAATCACCGGCACGCCGAAGGCCGACGCGCGCGACAAGGCGCGCAGCTGGCTCTCGCGTGTGGGCATCGGCGGGTTCGGCGACCGCTATCCGCACATGCTCTCGGGCGGACAGAGAAAGCGCGTCGGCCTGGTGCAGGTGCTGATCCGCGATCCCAAAATCCTGCTGATGGACGAGCCGTTCGGCCCGCTCGACGCGCAGACGCGCCAGATCATGGGCAATTTGCTGCTCGATCTGTGGAGCGCCGACCGCAAGGCGGTGCTGTTCGTCACTCATGATCTCGAGGAGGCGATCTCGCTCTCCGACCGCGTCGTTATCATGTCGGCCGGGCCGGCCGCGCACATCATCGGCAACTGGAAGGTGCCGCTCGGGCGTCCACGCGACATCGGCGAGGTGAAGCTCGATCCGGCCTTCCACGCGCTGCACCGCGAGATCTGGGATGCCTTGAAGGACGAAGTGATGAAGGGCTACGCGCAGACGGGCGGAGGCTGAGCCATGAACCGCCTGACACTCCTTTCGCTCCAGATCCTGGTCGCAGTCGTGTCGCTCGCGCTGTGGCACGTCCTGTCGACGGTGCCGATCGGCGGCGTGATCCTGCTGCCGCCGTTCTTCTTTTCCACGCCGGGCGATGTTGCCGGCCGCGTGTACAAATGGTTTGTCGACGGCACGATCTGGAAACATCTGTGGATCACGCTGGTCGAGGCGATGCTCGCTTTCGTCATCGGATCGGTCGGCGGCGTGCTGATCGGCTTCTGGTTCGCCCGCAAGCCGATGGTCAATGCGGTGTTCGACCCTTATGTGAAAATGCTCAACGCGCTGCCGCGCGTCGTGCTGGCGCCGATCTTCGCGCTCTGGTTCGGGCTCGGCATCGCCTCCAAGGTCGCCCTCGGCGTCACGCTGGTGTTCTTCATCGTGTTCTTCAACGTCTATCAGGGCGTGAAGGAAGTCAGCCCGACGATTCTCGCCAATGCGCGCATGCTCGGCATGACCGAGCAGCAATTGATGCGCCATGTGTACTGGCCCTCGGCGCTCTCCTGGATGTTCTCCTCGCTGCACACGTCGGTCGGCTTTGCGGTGGTCGGCGCGGTGGTCGGCGAATATCTCGGCTCGGCGGCGGGTCTCGGTTACATCATCCAGCAGGCCGAAGGCGTGTTCGATGTCGCGGGCGTCTTCGCCGGTATGTTCGTGCTCGCGGTATTCGTGATCGTCATCGACATGGTGGTGACGGCGATCGAGAACCGGCTGCTCGTGTGGCGCCCGGTTGCCGCAACTGAAGCGCGATAGCCGCGCAGGCAGGCGGCTGATAGGCTCCCCCCAAGAACATCAGAGGGAGGACTTCATGCGCGCCATCTTAGCTGCGCTGGCGTCGGCTGTCGTCGCCGCAACGCCCGCCGCCGCCGACTATCTGGTCAAGGAGGTCGGCAGCTTCCATGTCGGCGGCCGCACCGAGACACTGACCGGGCTTCCATCCAAGGAAATCGTGTTCTCGCCCGGCGCGCCGGCGATCAAGGTCGATCCGAACGGCGAGTTCGAGGTCGAGCAGATGTACGTTCAATACGTCAAGCTGGCGCAGCCGAAGGGCAAGGTGCCGCTGCTGCTGTGGCACGGCGGCGGGCTCTCGGGCGTGACCTGGGAGACCAAGCCGGACGGCAAGCCGGGCTGGCAACAGTTCTTCCTCAATGCCGGTTACGACACCTATGTGTCGGATGCGGTCGAACGCGGCCGCGCCTCATGGGCGCGGTATCCCGAAATCTTCAAGAGCGAGCCGTTCTTCCGCCAGAAGAAGGAGGCGTGGGAGCTGTTCCGCATCGGGCCGAGCTACGAGGTCGGCGGCAAGCGCGAGGCGTTCGAGGGCCAGCAGTTTCCCATCGAGGCGTTCGACCAGTTCGCCAAACAGGGCATTCCCCGCTGGGCGACCAACGATGCGGCGACGCAAAAGGCCTACGACTCGCTGGTGCAGAAGATCTGTCCTTGCATCATCGTGGTGCATAGCCAGGGTGGCAATTTCGCCTTCACGGCCGCGCTCAACGCGCCCGACAAGGTGAAGGCTTTGATCGCGATCGAGCCCTCGGGCGCGCCGGACCCCGCCAAGGCCGACGCCGCCAAGCTCAAGGGCGTGCCGCATCTCATCGTGTGGGGCGACTTCCACGACAAGCATGCGATCTGGCAGAAGATCCGCGTCAATCCGGTCAAGTGGGGCGATGCGATCGCGGCCGCAGGCGGCAGGGTCGGCACGTTCGACCTGCCCAAGATGGGTATCAAGGGCAACACCCACATGCTGATGATGGACCGCAATTCGGACGAGGTCGCCAAGCTGGTGAACGACTGGATCGGCAAGCAGGGGCTGGTGAACTAGGTTTGCGCGCGGCTACTGCCTCCCGATCAAGAACTCGGTGATGAAATCCACCTGAGCCTCGAACATCTGCACGCCGTTCTGCGTGCGGCAGCCTTTGGCCTGCGCGGCGGCGAGCAGTGGCGTCACCATCGGCATGGTGATGACGTCGGCGACGAACTGCCGGGCGTCCAGCCGAGATGCATCGACGGGCAGGGGATCGCTCGCCTTCATGCCGGCCGGCGTCGCGTTGACCACGAGATCGAAGCCGGCGACATCAGGCTTGTCGGTCGCGGCGATCGCGTGCCCGTGCCGACCGAGCCGCGCGATCAGCGCGTCGCGCTTGTCCGTATCGAGATCGGCGAGTGTGACGCTCGCGCCCTCCATCGTGAGTGCCAGCGCGATGGCTGAGCCGGCGCCGCCGCCGCCGATCTGCAGCGCGCGCTTGCCTTGGATGTCGAAACGGTTGCGCTTGAGCGCCGCCGTGAACCCGCCGCCATCCGTCATGTCGCCGGCCCAGCGGCCATCGGGACCGCGCCGCATGACGTTGCAGACTTCCAGCACCTTCGCGCGCTCCGACGTCGTGTCGCAATGCCGGAACGCGACCGGCTTGTGCGGCACCGTGATAATGATGCCATCGAGGTTCGGCAGCTTCTTGGCGAGCGCAAAGAAGTTCTCGATGTCCGCCGGTCTCACCTGCAGCGGGATCATGATGGCGTCGTGCCCGCGCGCCAGAAAGCCGGACGTGATGCCGGCCGGCGATTTCACCTGCGCGATCGGATCGCCGATGGTGACGTGGATGCGCGTGGCGCCGTTGAGTGCGGGGAGCATGGGACCTCTCAGAAGCCCTCATCCTTGAGCGTGCGAAGCATGCGTCTCGAAGGACAGGGGCGGACTTGATCCGGGATGAGGGCGGAGTTAGCGAAATCGGTTCAATACAACGAGCCGTACTTCGCCAGGCTGTCCTTCAAATCCTTCATGATGGCCGTCGGATCGTAACCTGCCTTTTTGGCATTCTCGGCCCATTCGGCATAGAGCGGCTCGGCCGCCTTGCGCCATTCGGCGAGTTGCTCTGGCGTCAGCGCGTTGAGTTCGTGGCCCGCCTGCGCCTTGATCTTGTCGCGTCCGCCGGCCTCGAAATCGGCCCATGGCGCGGCGATTTTCTCGGCCCATTCCGGCGTGCAGTGATCGTCGATCACCTTCTTCTGCCCGGCCGACAGCGCTTCATATTTGCCCTTGTTGATCACCCAGCCCTGCTCGGTGACATAGAAGGCGCTGTCGACGTGATACTTCGTCACCTTGTCGATGCCGAACAGCACGATCGAGCCCCACGGGAAGGTGATCGCTTCGGCGACCCCCTTCTCCAGCACGTCGCGCGACTCCGGCGCAGAGGCCTGCACGACCGAGCCGCCGAGGGCGCTGACGAAGCGTGCGATGGTGGCGTTGGCGGGGCGTACCTTCATGCCCTTCACGTCGCCCGGGACGACAATCTTCTTTTTCGTCGAATGGAACGTGCCGGGGTCATGCGCGAAGGTGAGGCAGTAGTGCACGTCCGCCATCTCCTTGGCGGCGTATTTGCGATACCACGCATCGAGCGCGGCACTGCCGGCCTTCGCGTTGGCGAACAGGAACGGCAATTCCATTGCACCCATCACGGGGAAGCGGCCCGGCTCATAGCCCGGATTGACGTGCGCGACGTCGGCGATGCCGTCGCGCGCCATGTTGTAGTGGTCGAATGCCTTGCCGAGCTGCTGGGCGGGGAAGATCTTCATCTTGATCGTGCCGCCCGAGGCCTTCTCGATGTCGGCGGCCCAGGCTTCGGCAGCCGGGTGCATCGGATGCGATGCCGGCACCCAATGGGCGAAGCGCCATTCGACGGCTTTGTCCTGTGCGAGCGCCGGACTGGCAAAAAGCACCGCGGCCAGCGCAATGCCTCGAAGCTGCGTCATGCGATCCTCCCTGAGAGCCTATTGTTATCGATTATTACAGTCTGCCGCCGTTCGGCCAAGACCTTGCTCAAGCGACCTTTGCTCAAGCGGCCCTTGCTCAAGCGTCATTCGCCGCACGCGGCGGGCGTTTCTCCCAATATGTGTAAGCGAGCGTATGGTCCTTCTCGGCCCCCACTTTATCGCGCGCCTCGCCGAGCAGCGCCGACGACAGGCGGGTGAGGGGAGAGTCCACGTCGATCGCCGCCGCAAGATCGGCTGCGATCTTGACGTCCTTGGCCAAAAGGCCGAGCGCAAACCCGCTCGCGAACTGGCGCGAGATGACGTGCTGTTTGACGACATTCTCGGTGTTGAAGTTCTTGCCCGTCGAGACGTTCATGATGTCGATCATCGCGGTGGGGTCGAGCCCGAACTTCTTGCC
>JBBWZU010000068.1:0-9403 GCA_039649225.1 Hyphomicrobiales bacterium
TCGGCGGTCTGGTCGATGATGCCGAATGTGCCGTAGTGGCACGGGATGACAGTCTCGACATTGAGAAAGCGTTTCACCGCCAGCGCGGCCGTCGCGGCTCCCATCGTGAAGCGGTCGCCGATCGGCACGATCGCCACCTTCGGCCGGTGGATCTCAGAAATCAGCGCCATGTCGGAGAAGATATCGGTATCGCCGAGATGCCAGACGGTCGGCTCGCCCGGCGCCTTGATGATCACGCCATGCGGATTGCCGAGATAGATCGGCATGCCGTCCTTAATGTCGCCGGACGAATGGTCCGCGCGCACCATCGACACCGTAAAGCCGCCGAGGTCGGTCGTGCCGCCCGAGTTCATCGGATTCAATTTCTCGAGCCCCTTGGAGCCGAGCCACATCAGCAGATCGTAGTCGCCGGTCACGGTCGCACCATTCTGCCTGGCGATATCGAGCGTGTCGCCGACATGGTCGCCATGGCCGTGGGTGAGCACGATCTGGCTGACGCCCTTGATCGCCGCAGCCTTGTCCGAGACGAAGGCCGGGTTACCGGTGAAGAACGGATCGATGAGAACGGCTTTACCGCCGAAATCGAGCCGGAATGCCGAATGGCCGTACCAGGTGATCTGCATGGTGTCCTCTTACTTTTGGGCGGCCCTTTCAGAAGCATAGAGCATTCCGGCAATCAACCGCGCGTGCTAGTCCGTCACGCATGCCAGTCCTGCCGCTCATCGAGATCGTTCCCCTGCTTGGCCCGCGCGGCGCGCTCATCGGACTCGATCTTGGCACCAAGACCATCGGCGTTGCGTCGAGCGACCCGGACCGCCGCCTGGCGGCCGGCGTCACGACCATCCGGCGCAAGGCCTTCACGGCGGACGCGAACACGCTGCTGGCGCTGGCGGCCGAACGCTCAGCCGCCGGCATCGTGCTCGGCCTGCCGATCAACATGGACGGCAGCGAAGGCCCGCGCGCGCAGTCGACCCGCGCATTCGCACGCAATTTATCCAAGCTCACGAGGCTGCCGATTGGTCTGTGGGACGAGCGGCTGTCCACGGCCGCGGTCGAGCGCGACCTGATCGCCACCGACATGAGCAGAGCGCGGCGCGCCGAAGTGATCGATCAGCACGCGGCCGCCTACATCCTGCAAGGCGCGCTCGACCGGCTGCTGCGCCTCTCCGGCCCCGAGGCGATATCATGAGCGTGGTGCTCGGCGCGCTGTTTCCAATTTTCCTGCTGATCATTCTCGGGCTGGCGCTGCGTCACTGGTTCATCGCCGAGGACGCGCACTGGGTCGGGCTCGAGAAACTGCTTTATTACGTGATGTTCCCGGCTCTGCTGGTCCGCACCATGGCGCGCGCCGACCTTGCCAATGTGCCGGTCGTGGCGGTCGGCGGCACGCTGTTTGCGAGCGTGCTGCTGATGGCCGGCATCTGCTTTCTGCTGCGGCCGTTGCTGGCGCGGCAGCTCGGCCTCGACGGACCGGCGTTCACGTCGCTGTTCCAGGGCGCGACCCGCTGGCAGACTTTCGTGGTGCTCGCGGTGGTCGGAAATCTGTTCGGCGATCTTGGCCTTGCACTCGCCTCGGTCGCCATGGTGGCGATGATTCCGCTGTTGACGGTGCTGTGCGTGTGGGTGCTCGTGCACTATGCGTCGCCGGGCAAACCGCACTGGCGCGATTCACTACTGGCGATGGTGCAAAACCCGTTCATCTGGGCCTGCGTGATCGGGCTTGCGCTCAACCCGATCGCATCCGCCATACCGCGACCGGTGGACGTCTTCATCGACGCGCTCGGCCGCTCTTCGCTGGCGCTTGGTCTATTGATCGTCGGCGCGGGGCTGCGGCCGCGCGAACTGGTTCACCTGCGCGCCGTGACGTTGATCGCCTGCGCGCTCAAGCTGATCGTGATGCCGGCCATCGCGATCGCCCTTGCGCGCGCGGCGGGACTGTCAGGCGCCAATCTTACGGTGGTGGCCTGCTGCGCCTCGGTGCCGGCGGCCTCGAATGCCTATATTCTGGCACGCCAGATGGGCGGCGATGCGCCGCTGATGGCGCAAATCCTCACCGTCGAAACCGTACTGGCGATCGTCACGATGCCGATCGCCATCGCGCTGGTCGCGTAAGAAAAGGGCGGGTCTTTCGACCCGCCCTAGCCTGAGATCAAGGAGATTACTGCCCGCCGTAATCGCACAAGCGGCGGCGGCCGTAGCCTTCGTCCGTGTAGCACTTGCGGCCCCAGCCGTAATAGCCCGGCGCCGTGTAGACTGGCGCCGCCTCGTAGGCGTACGGCGCGTCATAAGCATAGCCCGGCTCGTCATAGTAGTAGCCGCCGTACGGCCGCGCGGCGACCGCAGAGCCGATCAGGGCACCAGCCGCGATGCCGGCGCCGATGCCGATCCCCGGGCCCCAATGCCCGCCACGATGTCCGCGCCACTGCGCCGATGCATCCGTGGCACTTGCAGCGGTGACAGCGAGAATACCCGTAAGGGCCAACGCCGCGGTTCGAAGCTTGGTCATGATGTTCTCCTTATAGCGTTGCGGCCATCCCCGGCCGATGTCGTGTGAAAAGGCAACGCATCGGAGCGGTCCGGGGTTCCGGTCAGCGCGCGGGCAATGCGCGTTCTGACAACATCGTGACTTCGGCGTCGTCAAGATTCGCGGTTCCAAAAGTTCCGCCCCGTGGGCTCGCAAGCCGCGTGCGCGCGAAGGCTTGCGCCACATGGCCCGGCGCGCCCTCGGCAAGGGCCGCGGCAGCCGCCAGCATCGCGAGTCGTTCGACCGCGGCGCGCGCCTTCGCTTCGCCGTCCGCCGCCACGAGGGTGCCGGCAATGAATGCCGCGGCCTCTTGTGCGCCCGGAAGGTCGGCGCACGCACGCACCAGGTCATTCAAGACGGCGCGCGCCGCCTCGCCTTCGCGCGCGAGCGCGCGCAGCACGTCGAGGCACATCACATTGCCGGAGCCTTCCCAGATCGCATTCACCGGCGCCTCGCGATAAAGCCGCGACAACGGCAGTTCCTCGACATAGCCATTGCCGCCAAGACACTCCATCGCCTCATAGATGAAGGGTGGCGCGCTCTTGCACACCCAGTATTTCACCGCCGGCGTGAGCAGCCGCGCCCGCGCGGCCTCGCTCTTGTCGGCGGCCGCATGATCGAACGCGCGGCAGAGCCGCATCATCAGCGCGGTCACGCCCTCCATCTCGAGTGCCATGTCGGCGATCAGCATGCGCATCATCGGCTGGTCGGACAGCTTCTTCTGAAACACGGTGCGATAGCGCGCATGATGCGCGGCCTGCGCCAACGCCATGCGCATCATGCCGGCCGAACCGATGATGCAGTCGACGCGCGTGAGCTGCACCATCTCGATGATGGTGCGCACGCCGCGCCCCTCCTCGCCGACGCGCCACGCGAAGGCTTCGACGAACTCGACCTCGGAGGATGCGTTCGAGCGGTTGCCGAGCTTGTCCTTCAGGCGCTGGAAGCGCAGGCCGTTGACGGCGCCGTCGAGCCGGAAACGCGGCATCAGGAAACAGGTCAATCCGCCTGGCGCCTGCGCCAGCACCAGGAAGGCGTCGCACATCGGCGCCGACATGAACCATTTGTGCCCGGTGATGTGGTACCCATCCGCGACCGGCATCGCAGTCGTGGTATTGGCCCGCACATCGGTGCCGCCCTGCTTCTCGGTCATGCCCATGCCAAGCGTGATCGAGTCTTTTTCCCACCACGGGATGAAGCGCGGATCGTAAGCCCGCGCCGTGGTCTTGCGGATCAGCTTTTCAAGCAGAGCCGGCTCGACGCCGAGCGCGCCGACGCAGGCGCGCGTCATGGTGATCGGGCACTGATGCCCGTTCTCGACCTGCGCGATCATGAAATAGCGCGCCGCGCGTGCAACTTCCGCCGGCGCAGGCGCGCGCGTGCCGTCGGCTGTCCAGGTCGAGGCATGCAACCCGTCGCGCATGCTCTGCGCCATGAAGGCGTGATAGGCCGGGTGGAACTCGACCACGTCACGGCGGAAGCCCTTGACGTCGTGGGTTTTCAGTTTCGGCGTATTCTCGTTGGCGAGCCGCGCGTTCTCGAACATCGCGGCCGCGCCCCAGCGCCGGCCGAATTCCGACAGCGTGACCGCCTCGCCGCCCGCGCCATTCGCCGCTACGGCATCCCGCAGCGGGCGATCGCACATGAACAGGTCGATGTCCCAGAATGGCGGCGACTGGTTGAAAATGTCGTGGGTGTCGTGGACGGCCTGGATGGACATGATGAGTCTCCCGGAACCTGTATTTTACCATGCGGCGGCATCCCCTGTGGACCCCTCGGCCAGCGCCCTTGCCCCGGGTGTCCGACTCCGCCTATAGGGGTCGCTTTAATGAACATCGCCACCAAGACCTCATTCGTCCTCCACCGCCGTCATCTGTTGGGGATCGAAGGGCTTTCGCCCGACGAGATCACAGGTCTCCTCGATCTTGCCGAGGAATATGTCGATCTCAACCGCCAGATCGACAAGAAGCGCTCCTCGCTGCGCGGCCGCACCATCATCAATTTGTTCTTCGAAGCCTCGACCCGGACCCAGTCCTCGTTCGAGCTCGCCGGCAAACGCCTCGGCGCCGACGTGATGAACATGTCGGTCGCAACCTCGTCGGTGAAGAAGGGCGAGACGCTGGTCGACACCGCGATGACGCTGAACGCGATGCATCCCGACATTCTGGTGGTGCGGCATCACGCGTCCGGCGCGGTCGCGCTGCTCGCGCAAAAGGTCGACGGCTCGGTGGTCAATGCGGGTGACGGCGCGCACGAGCATCCGACCCAGGCGCTGCTCGATGCGCTCACCATCCGCCGCAACAAGGGCCGGATCGATGGCCTCACGGTCACGATCTGCGGCGACATTCTGCATTCGCGCGTCGCGCGCTCCAACATCGTGCTGCTCAACGCCATGGGGGCGCGCGTGCGCGTGGTCGCGCCGTCGACGCTGCTGCCGTCCGGCATCGAGCGCTTCGGCGTCGAAGTCTCGCGCGACATGCGCGAGGGGCTGAAAGGCGCCGACATCGTGATGATGCTGCGGCTGCAGCGCGAGCGCATGAACGGCTCGTTCGTCCCCTCGACGCAGGAGTATTTCCACTATTACGGGCTCGACCAGAAGAAGCTCGGCTATGCCAAGGCGGACGCGCTGGTGATGCATCCAGGCCCGATGAACCGCGGGGTCGAGATCGACTCGGCGGTCGCGGACGGCGCGCAATCGCTGATCCGCGAACAAGTCGAGATGGGCGTCGCGGTGCGCATGGCGGTGCTCGAAGCTCTGTCGCGCAACCTTCCGAACGCGTGAACCCATGTTGTCAGACCGCCGCCCGATCCTGCTCGCCAATGCGCGCATCGTCGACCCGTCGCGCGATCTCGATTTTGCCGGCGACCTGCTGATCGCCGACGGCGTGATCCGCGAGGCCAAGCAAGGCATCCACGCAGCCGGCGTGCCCGAGGGCACCGAGATCATCGACTGCGACGGGCAACTGGTCGCGCCGGGGCTGGTCGACATGCGCGCCTTCATCGGCGAGCCAGGCGCCGAATACCGCGAGACGCTGGCCTCCGCGAGCCAGGCGGCGGCGGCCGGCGGCGTCACCACCATCGTGTGCCAGCCGAACACCAATCCGGTGATCGACGATCCGGCGATCGTCGACTTCGTGCTGCGGCGCGCGCGCGACACCGCGATCGTCCACGTGCATCCGATGGCGGCGCTCACCAAGGGGCTGGATGGGATGGAGCTGGCCGAAATCGGCCTGCTCAAGGCCGCGGGCGCGGTCGCCTTCACGGATGGCTCCAAGAGCGTGCTGAACGCGCAGGTGATGCGCCGCGCGCTCACTTACGCCGGCGACTTCGACGCCCTGGTCGTGCATCACACCGAAGACCCGGACCTCGTCAGCGACGGCGTGATGAACGAAGGCGAGTTCGCCGCCCGCCTCGGCCTGTTCGGCATCCCGCGCGCCGCCGAGACGATCATTCTGGAGCGCGACATCCGCCTGGTCGCGACCACCCGCGCGCGCTACCACGCCGCCTCGATCACCTGCGCGGATTCGCTCGCCGTGCTGCGCCGCGCGAAGGATGCGGGACTGCCCGTGACGGCCGCCGCGTCGGTCAATCATCTGACGCTGAACGAGATCGACATCGGCGCCTATCGCACCTTCTTCAAGATGTCGCCGCCCTTGCGCGCCGAAGAGGACCGCATCGCGCTGGTCGAGGCGCTGGCCCAAGGCCTGCTCGACGTCATGATGTCGGATCACAATCCGCAGGACGTCGAGACCAAGCGGCTGCCGTTCGCCGAGGCGGCGGCAGGCGCCATCGGGCTGGAAACCATGCTGGCGGCCGGGCTGCGGCTTGTCCACAATGGCGAGATGAAGCTGATCACGCTGCTGAAAGCGATGTCGGCGCGGCCGGCCGAGCTGCTCCGCCTGCAATGCGGCACGCTGCGGCCCGGCAGTCCGGCCGACGTGATCGTCGTCGATATCGACGATCCGTGGGTGCTCGATCCGGCCGACCTGAAATCGAAGTGCAAGAACACGCCGTTCGACGAGGCGCGGCTGCAGGGCCGCGTCAAGCGCACTATCGTTGCCGGGCGCACGGTGTTTGAATACACTTCGGCGTAATGCAAACGACCTACGATCTCGTCGCGTTCGCCGTCGGCTACCTGCTCGGATCGATCCCGTTCGGGATCATTATCACACGGCTTGCCGGCACGCAGGACATCCGCGCCATCGGGTCGGGCAGCATCGGGGCCACCAATGTGCTGCGCACCGGCCGCAAGGGTCTCGCCGCCGCCACGCTGATCGCCGACGTGCTCAAGGGCGCGGTGGCGGTGCTGGCGATGGCGTGGTGGTGCGGCCAAGACCACGGCCAGGACTGCGGATTGATCGCGGGCCTTGGCGCCTTCCTCGGCCACCTGTTTCCGATCTGGCTCAAATTCAAGGGCGGCAAGGGCATCGCGACCGGGCTCGGTATTCTGCTGGCGGTGTCGTGGCAAGCCGCGATCGCGGTCATGCTCATTTGGCTCGTGATCGCCGCAGCCTCCCGCTATTCGTCCGTTGCCTCGCTCATCGCCAGCACGGCCGCGCCGGTCCTGCTCTGGTTCATCGGCACGCCGTCGCAGGCGCTGCTGTTTCTCGTCCTCGGGCTGCTGGCCTTCGTCATGCACCGCAGCAATATCGCGCGCCTGTGGCACGGCACCGAGGGCAAGATCGGGCAGAAGGCCTGAGCGTCGTGCCCGTGCGCTCCGCTGATCACATCTTTCAGCAAGCCATCGCGGCGTTGAATGCGCGTCAGCTCGCGGATGCCGAACGCCTGTTCCGGCGGGTTCTCAAATCTCAACCGCGGCACGCCGGCGCACTTAATCTTCTGACTATCGTATTGATGAATGGAGGCCGCTTTTCCGAAGCCGAGACCTTTATTGCGAGAGCCGTCGCGTTAAGCGGCGCGTCTGACGTTTCGCATTACAATTATGGTCTCATCCTCAAGCAACTGAACCGACCCGCGGACGCATTGCGGCAGTTCAACCAAGCGGCAGCCATCAATCCGACCGTATCGGAGACCTTTAACAACCGCGGGGCCGTATTCAACGCGCTCGGGCAGTACGAGAACGCGATTTCCGATTTCGATCGCGCGATCGCTCTCGATCCACAATCGGCAGCGGCGCTTTGCAACCGCGGCAAATCGCTCGCCAAGACGAAGCGGTACGATGAGGCGCTCGCATCCTACGACGAGGCGCTCGCAAGGGAGCCTGGACTGATCGAGGCATGGCTCGGACGCGGGAATGCTTTGACCGATCGGAAACACTATGATGAGGCGCTCGCGGCATATGACGCCGTCCTCGGCAAAAGAGCCGATCTGGCAGAAGCATGGGTTGGCCGCGGCAACGTGTTCTACAGTCTCAAGCGATACGACGAGGCTTTGGCCGCGTATGACAAAGCCGTAGCTATCGCGCCGGCCTTGAGCGAGGCGTGGCTCGGCCGCGGCAACGTCCTCACGTGCCTGTATTCGATACCGGATAGCTTGTCGGCGTATGACAAGGCGCTTGTTCTGGCACCAGAACTCACGGCGGCTTGGGTCGCCTGCGGCAACGTATTCCTTCGTCTCAAGCAGCACGACAAGGCTCTCGCGAGCTACGACAAGGCGCTCGCGCTGAATGAAAACCTGGCCAAAGCATGGTTTGGCCGCGGCTGCGTCCTAACCGCTCGCGGGCGACACGGCGAAGCGTTTGCGGCCTTCGACAAGGCGTTTGCGCTGGATGCCGAGTCAATCGGCCTGCAGGACGCGCGCCTGCATAGCAAGATGCGCATCTGCGATTGGGCGGGTCTCACCCAGGATATCGATCGCCAGATCATGTCCGTCAGGGACGAAAAGACTTCCAATCCATTTCCCCTCCTGGCGATTCCGACATCGCCCGAGGACCAACTCACCGCCGCCCGCTCATGGGTTTCGACGAACTTCCCGCAGCGCCAGACGGTACGCGGCAAGATCGCGGACCGCCGGCACGATCGTATCCACGTCGGATATGTCTCGGCCGATTTCCATCATCATGCGACGGCGATGCTGGCCGCAGGCATGTTCGAGTGCCACGATCGATCCAGGTTCGTCGTGACGGCAATATCGATCGGCCCCGCCGACGCATCCGAGATGCGCCGCAGACTGGAACGTTCGTTCGACCGGTTCGTCGATGCGTCTGTCTTGAGTGACGCCGCATTGCTGTCGCTGATCGAAGACGCCGAAATCGACATCCTGGTCGACCTGAAGGGGTTCACCGAGGACGAGCGAACGCGCATCTTTGTGTCCCGGGCCGCGCCGATTCAGGTCAGCTATCTTGGCTATCCGGCAACGATGGGCGCCGACTTCATCGATTACCTGATCTGCGATCGCGTGATCATTCCCGAGTCCTCACGTCAGCACTTCAGCGAAAAACTCGTCTATCTGCCGCACAGCTACCAGGTCAATGATAGCAGACGCGAGATTTCGGACCGGAGAATCACCCGTCTTGACTGCGATCTTCCGGCGACCGGTTTCGTCTTTTGCTGCTTCAACAAGAGCTACAAGATCAATCCTGAGATATTCGACTGCTGGATGGGGCTGCTCGGCCAAGTTGACGGCGCCGTGCTTTGGCTCTTGGACGATAATCCGACAGCGACGGCGAATCTGAGGACGGAAGCTGCGGCACGCGGCGTCGATGCAACGCGCCTGGTCTTCGCGAAGCAACTGCCGATCGCCGACCATCTGGCGCGGCATCAGTTGGCGGATCTGTTTCTGGACACGCTTCCCTGCAACGCTCATACGACCGCCAGTGACGCGCTATGGTCGGGCGTTCCGGTGCTGACGCAGATCGGCGAGACGTTTGCCGGAAGGGTCGCGGCAAGCTTGTTGATCGCCGTCGGCTTGCCCGAG
Organism: Hyphomicrobiales bacterium; assembly: GCA_039649225.1. Classification (GTDB taxonomy): domain Bacteria; phylum Pseudomonadota; class Alphaproteobacteria; order Rhizobiales; family Xanthobacteraceae; genus PALSA-894. Next base: position 9,401 of record JBBWZU010000068.1, read on the forward strand.
TTG
>JBBWZU010000077.1:0-4295 GCA_039649225.1 Hyphomicrobiales bacterium
TTTTGTGCCCGTGCGCGCGGCTGTATAAGACCGCATGGCGCTGCAAAACCGTGTCGATCCTTTTGGCGATTTGATCGCCACGCCCGCACGCGGGACGATGTACGGCAATCGCGGCGGAAAATTTCATTACGACGACAAGACGCTCGGCGCACGCCGCTGGGCCTCGCGGCAATGGATCTGCTGCGTGCTCTCGTTCAAGGGGCGGCAGCACGAAGTGTGGGGTGCGCGCTACACCGGGCTGTTCTTTCTGGATGAGGTGACCGCGCTCGCCGCCGGTCACCGACCTTGCTTCGAATGCCGGCGCAAGGATGCCACGGTGTTCGCCGAAAAGTGGGCGCAGACGAAGGGCTCGGATTTCCCCTACGTCGAGGAAATGGATCGCGTCCTGCAGGCCGAGCGGCTCGATGGGCGATCGAAGCGCATGCACTCAATGCCGATCGACGACTTGCCGGATGGCGCGTTTCTATCTTTGAACGACGCGCCGCATGTCGCAGGCGCGGTTCGCGGCCCGCACCTGCTGCGCTGGAGTGAGAACGGATACATCGAGAGAGTCGCGCGCCCGCACGGCATCGCGAATGTCCTCACTCCTCCCAGCATCATCGCTGTTCTGCAAGCCGGCTATCAGCCAAGCTGGCATCCGAGTGCGGATTAACTCCGCTCGTCCCCGCGCAAGCGGCTGTGAATTTTTCAGCTTTCGCGGTCGCAATCAAACTCCCACCTCATCCTGAGGAGCCCGCGCAGCGGGCGTCTCGAAGGATGGCCGCAAGCACCGCGTTACCCGCCTCGTCCTTCGAGACGCGATCCTTCGGATCGCTCCTCAGGATGAGGGCTCAGAAAACGGTCGAAACCGAAAAATTCACAGCCTTGCAGCCGTGAATCCAGCGCCGCAGGCTGCCGCAGAAGCCTGCCCGCGTTCGCGGGGATGAGTGGAGTGAGGACTAAGCCGCCTCGCACCCCTGCGGCTTCACCTTGCGTTCCGTGGCGGCCGGATATTTCGCCAGTTTGTCCGCGGGACGGATCGGGCGGCGCACCAGCTCGCCGCCGCAGTTCGGGCAACGGCCCTTCAGGACCCGTTCGGCGCAATCCTTGCAAAATGTGCACTCGAACGAGCACATCATGGCGTCGCGCGTTTCCGGCGGCAGATCGCGGTCGCAGCATTCGCAGTTGGGTCGCAGTGCCAGCATGGTATTATCCCTTCAACGCGGCCTTGATGGCTTCAACGGTACCGACTTCCTTCGCGGCCTTGATGATGCGCGCCTCGCGCGCGTTGATGTCCGCGAGCGCGGCCGGCAGCTTGTCGAGAATGTCGAGCGGCACCACGATCGCGCCGTGCTGGTCCGCGTGGATGAGATCGCCGCTGTTCACCTTCATGCCGTGCACCGTCACCGGAATGCCGAACTCCTCGACATGCGTGTAGGCGTGCGAGGGCGCGAGGGAGCCGGCCAGCATCTGGAATCCGGGCGCGATCATCGGAATGTCGCGGATCGAGCCATTGGTGACGACGCCGAGGCAACCGAGCGCCTTGTGGATGTTCGACTGAACCTCGCCCCAGAACGCGCCGTAGCCGACTTCGTCGTCGAGGTCCTCGATCACCGCGATGCTCGGGCGCGGCTCTGACGCGATGTAATCGAGATAGTCGAGCCGCTTGCCCATGTAGTCGCCGAGCGCGACTTTGTCTTTCGCCTTCGCCGTCACGGTCTTGGCAAAGCCGACGATCGGCGGCAGATCCGGAAACGGACAGAACAGATGCCGGACCGTATAGCCGTGTCCGCGCCGCTCCGGCGCAACCATCTCGACGATGTTGCAGACGGTCGGCGTATCGATCGAGCCCAGGAAGTCGGCTTGTTGTTTGGTCAGTGAAACCGGCATGGCAGGCATTCCTCCAAGATCTTTGCACGAGCTTGGCTGAACATTGCCGATTGCGAGGGCCTTTGCTAGTGCTTCGGCAGAAGGCATCCCCATGACAACCAAACCACACGCGAGCGCGCCGGCGCCCTATTGGACATGGGGCGGCCTTTCTGAAGGGGCATGGCGCTCCGCCCCGATGCTGCCCGGCACGGTCGTATTCTCGATGGTGTTCGGCACGATCGCAGCGCAGAAGGGGGTAACGCTCACCGACACAGTGCTGATGAACGCACTGGTGTTTGCCGGCTCATCACAGCTTGTCGCGATCGAGGTCTGGACCAACCCGCTCACGCTCGGCACGCTTCTGTCGCTTGCGACGATCACCGCGGTCGTGAATGCGCGCTTTATCCTGATGGGTGCCTCGTTGCGGCCGTGGCTTGGGCCGTTGCCGGCCTGGCAGGTGTATCTGGCGCTGCTGCAGAACGTCGACGCAAATTGGATCGTCGCCACGCGCTATCGCGGCGAAGGCGGCGGCGACGTGTCGATCTATCTCGGCTCGGGCATCGCGCTGTGGACGACGTGGGTGGCATCGGTCATTCCGGGCTACCTGCTCGGCGCATTCATCACGGACCCGACGCGGTTCGGCTTCGACATGCTGCTGCCGGTCTTCTTCTCGGCGATGACAGTGCAGATGTGGCGCGGTTCGCGGCGTGCGATCGGCTGGGCGGTGGCCGGCGTGGTCGCTCTCGTGGCATCGCAACTGATCGGAGGGTACTGGTTCATCGTCATCGGCGCCGTCGCGGGAAGCGTCGTCGGGGGATTCATCGATGAATAATCCCGCGCTCTACGGCCCGATGGCCGGTATCCTCGCGATGGCGTTCTCGACATATTTCACGCGTGTCATCGGCTTCTGGCTGATGGGACATGTGCCAATGACGGTGCGCGTGCGCCGTATGCTGGAGACTTTGCCCGGCGCGATCGTGGTCGCGCTGATCGTGCCGCTGGCCGCACGCGCGGGTGTGCCGGGTCTCATCGGCATTGCGGTGACGCTCGCGAGCATGCTGATCAGGCGCAACGAGTTTCTCGCGGTCGCCGTCGGCTTGACGGCAATTTCGCTCGCGCGCGCCTACGGGCTCTAGAGTGCCGCATGATCTTGATCCGAAAACCGGTTCCCACTTTTCGGGATCATGCGCTAGCGCTTCCAGCCGAACCAGATGACGTTTCCCATCAGAAACAGCATCGCGATCACCATCGCGACGCAGCCGGGCCATCCCGCCGCATTCCAGGTCAGTCCCGGCAGCGTTGCGCCGACACCGCCTCCAACGTAGAAAAACGTCGCATAGAGGCCGATCGCCGCCGTGCGCCCGCTCTCGGCGGTCAGCGCGACCGAGGACGTGGAGGTGGCCTGCGTGACGAACCCGCACCCCGCCGCGATCGCAAGGCCGGCGAGGATCGCCCAGAGTGAAGGGACGAGCATGAGCAGCGCGCCGCACATCCAGACGCCGATCGTGCCGATGACGAGCGTGCGCCGTCCGAGCCGCGCGACGGCGCGGCCGAGCCACAGCACCGCGACGGCGCCGACGAGATAGGTGACGAAAATCGCCCCGAGCAAGGTCGGCGACAAATTGTAGGGCGGAGCCGCCAGCACGAAGCCCACATAGGTGAACAGCGCGACGAAATTGAACAGCGTGCCGAAACCGACCGCATAAATGGCGAGCAGCCGCGGATTTCTCAAATGTTCGAGCATCTGGCGCGCCGAGGCGGCAACGCCTTCCTGGCGCACGAAGTTCTTCTCGCGCGGCAGGATTGTCGCAACCGCGAGGCCGCAGACGAACAGAACGGCGGCGAGCACGATGAAGCCGTTGCGCCATCCGACCGTGTCGGCGAGGACGCCGGAAAAGAAGCGTCCGCAAAATCCGCCGATGCTGGTCGCCGACATATAGAGGCCGGTGACGCCGGTTGCCTCGGCCGGCGGCCATTCCTCGCCGATATAGGCAACCACGACGGTGAAGATCGGCGGCAGCACAAGGCCCTGCATGAAGCGCCAGAACACCAGCGCATGCAGGCTCGACGACAGCGCGATCATCACGGTCGGGATGGTGAGCAGCAGCATCGCGGCGACGATGATGCGCTTGCGGCCGAGCATGTCGGCCATCGCGCCGGCGAACGGGGCCGAGATCGCGATCGCGAACGCGGTCGCCGTCATGGTCAGGCTGATGTCGCGCGGCGTTGCGCCGAACTCCTGCGTCAGCGTCGGCAGCAGCGACTGTGGCGCATAGAGGATGAGGAACGTGCAGAAACCCGGAATACCGACCGCTGCGCGACGAAAGCTTTGGTTCATGGGCAATTGAGGTTCACCGAATAGGAAGCAGACTATCGGCGAGTTCGCAGACGAAAGCATCAGCCCATAAGCGCAACTCTGGCCCGCCGGAGTGTCGTATCGGGAGAAC
>JBBWZU010000144.1:0-4079 GCA_039649225.1 Hyphomicrobiales bacterium
GCCGCCGCCGCAAGATCGCCGTCGGCCGCATAGTCGCGCGCGAGCGCATAGCGCCGGTCGGCCAGCATGTCGCCGGAGGTGATGAAAAGCGGAACGGTCACGTCTGCCTCGGGTTAGCAATCGCGCCGATATGACATATTTGAAGGCCATGCGCCCAGAAGACATCCTGAAACCGACCGCCGCCGGTCTGTGCTGCCAGATCGGCGGCTTCCACATCGACCCGGTGCGGCCGGTCGAGCGGGCGCTGATCACCCATGGCCACTCGGATCACGCGCGGCCGGGCCACGGCGCGGTGCTGGCGACCCAAGAGACGCTCGACATGATGCGGCTGCGCTACGGCGAGAATTTTGCCGGTTCCACGCAGGCCATCCGCTATGGCGCGACGCTCCGGCTCGGCAAGACCGAGGTCTCATATCATCCGGCCGGGCATGTGCTCGGCTCGGCACAAATCTGCGTCGCCGCGAACGGCACGCGCGTGGTTGCGTCGGGCGATTACAAGGATGTGGCGGACCCGACCTGCCTGGCCTTCGAGCTCGTGCAGTGCGATGCCTTCATCACCGAGGCGACGTTTGGCTTGCCGGTGTTCCGCCACGGCGACCCGCGCGCCGAGATCGCGAAGCTGCTGCGCTCGGTCGAATTGTTTCCCGAGCGCGCGCATCTGGTCGGTGCCTATTCGCTCGGCAAGGCGCAGCGCGTCATCGCGCTGATCCGGGAAGGTGGATACGACATGCCGATCTATCTGCACGGCGCGATGGAAAGCATCACGAATTACTACGTGTCGCAAGGGATCGATCTTGGCGAATTGCGCGCCGTCCGCGATGCCAGCAAGGCCGAACTGGCCGGCGTGATCGCGCTCTGCCCGCCGTCCTCGTTGCAGGATCGCTGGACGCGGCGCTTCCCCGATCCAGTCTCAGCCTTCGCGTCGGGCTGGATGCGCGTGCGCGCACGCGCGCGCCAGCGCGGCGTCGAGCTGCCGCTGGTGATTTCCGACCACGCCGACTGGGACGGCCTGTGCGCGACGATCGCGGCGACCGGCGCCTCGCAGATCTGGGTGACGCATGGCGCCGAGGAGGCACTGGTGCACTGGTGCACCCTGCGCGGGCTCGAAGCGCGACCGCTCGGCATGGTGGGATATGGCGATGAGGATGAGGGTGCGGCCGAAGTCGTTGTCGAGGCCGAAACATCATGAACCGCTTCGCGCAGCTGCTCGACCGCCTCGCCTATGAGCCGAGCCGCAACGCCAAGCTGCGGCTGCTCACCGACTATTTCCGCGCGGTGCCGGATCCCGATCGCGGCTATGCGCTTGCGGCGATCACCGGCGCGCTATCGTTCCGCCACGCCAAGGCGGGCGTGATCCGCGCGCTGATCGCCGAGCGCACCGACGAGGTGCTGTTCGCCTTGTCGTATGACTACGTGGGGGATTTGTCGGAGACGATCGCGCTGATGTGGCCATCTTCCGCTCTCCCCGCTTCGCGGGGCGAAGGAATAGCGCCCACCCTCTCCCACGTCGTCACCACCCTCGCCTCTCTCGGCAAGACCGAACTGCCGCGTCAGCTTAGCGCCTGGCTCGATGCGCTCGACGAAACAGGGCGCTGGGCGCTGCTGAAGCTCGTCACCGGCGCGCTGCGCATTGGCGTGTCGGCGCGGCTTGCAAAAACCGCGGTCGCGGCGCTTGGCGATAAGCAGCCCGACGAGGTCGAGTTAGTGTGGCACGGCCTCGCGCCGCCTTACGTCGAGCTGTTTGCCTGGATCGAAGGCCGCGCCGAAAGGCCGATCAGCATCGATCCGGCGCCGTTCCGCCCGGTGATGCTCAGCCACGCGATCGAAGAAACGGACTTTCCGGCGCTCGATCCCGCGCAGTTCACCGCCGAATGGAAATGGGACGGCATCCGTGTGCAGGCGGTCGGGGGTGAGGCGGATGGAAAGCACGTCGCACGGCTTTATTCGCGCACCGGCGAGGACGTGTCTGGCGCCTTCCCTGACGTCATCGAAGCCTTGAATTTCAATGGCGCGATCGACGGCGAATTGCTGATCCTGCGCGATGGCCGCGTGCAGTCGTTCAACGTGTTGCAGCAGCGGCTCAATCGCAAGACCGTGACGGCAAAGCTGCTGGAGGAATTCCCCGCGCATCTGCGCACTTACGATCTCTTGTTCGAGGGCGATGATGATCTGCGCGATTTGCCGTTCGCCGAACGGCGCGCCCGCCTCGAGGGACTGCTGGCGCGGCTGAACACATCGCGCATCGACATCTCTCCGCTGGTGCCCTTCGCCACATGGGACGAGCTCACGGCCGCACGCGCCGATCCTGCTGCCGCCGGCGCGGGCGAGGACGCCGAAGCGATCGAGGGCGTGATGATCAAGCGGCGCGACGCGCTCTACATGCCGGGGCGGCCGAAGGGCCTGTGGTGGAAATGGAAGCGCGATCCACGCATCATCGATGCGGTGCTGATGTATGCGCAGCGCGGGCACGGCAAGCGCTCGTCGTTCTATTCGGACTATACGTTCGGCGTCTGGAGCGCCGGCGACAATGGCGACGAACTGGTGCCCGTCGGCAAGGCCTATTTCGGCTTCACCGACGAGGAACTCGCCCAGATCGATAAATATGTGCGCGCCAACACCATCAACCGCTTCGGTCCGGTGCGCGAGGTGACGCATGAGGCCGACAAGGGGCTGGTGCTGGAGGTCGCGTTCGAAGGGCTGCAACGCTCGACGCGGCACAAGTCCGGTGTCGCAATGCGTTTTCCGCGCATCAGCCGGCTGCGCTGGGACAAGCCGCCGCGCGAGGCAGACCGGCTGGAAACGCTGGAAAAGATGCTCGATTCTGGCGCGACAAGCGCGCCGCGAACCTCTCCCCGAAAGGGAGCCGGCAGGCGCCGTGATGCCGCCACGATCGATTCGTGATAGTGTGCCGTCATGACACTCGAGCGTCCAAGGGATCCCATGCCGAACACCGCCAGCCGCTTTCTCGGCGGCCCGCCGCTTTCCGTGTTCTTTCGCCTGGTGCTGCTGTGCGTCCTCGTCGGCGTGATCCTGAGCGCGCTCGGCTTCGATCCCGGCAATATCGTCGAAAGCATCCGCCGGATGATCCAGACGGTCTGGGACATGGGCTTTGACGCGGTACGCTGGGCGTGGCGCTATTTCCTGCTCGGCGCCATCATCGTGATCCCGATCTGGCTGATCGTGCGATTCGTGAGAGCACCGGCCGGGCGCTGAATATCAGCCAAGTGCGTGACTGCCATTCCGGAAATCGATTGGCGTATTGATGCTGTGCGCTGCTAGCTGTTGCGCATGAATTCCGCCGACCCTCCGCGGCCTTACATCATCACCCACGCCGGCGTGCTCGCCATCGCGGTGCCGATGACGCTGTCGAACGCCACCACGCCGCTGCTCGGCGTGGTGGCGACGGCCGTGATCGGGCGGCTCGGCCAGGCGCACCTGCTCGGCGCGGTCGCGATGTCGTCGGTGGTGTTCGATTGCATGTTCTGGCTGTTCGGTTTCCTGCGTATGTCGACCGTGGCGCTCACCGCACAGGCACTCGGCCGTGGCGACGTCGCGGAGGAGCGCGCCACGCTGATACGCGCCCTGCTCGTCGCCGCGGCGTCCGGGCTTGCGCTGATCGCCCTGCAGGTGCCGCTCGGCGCCGTCATCTATTCGCTCATGGGCGCGAGCGCGGAAACCACGCGCGCCGCCGAAGCCTATTTTCACGTGCGCATCTGGTCGGCGCCGTTCGTGCTGGCGAACTATGTGCTGTTCGGTTGGCTGGTCGGCCTCGCACGCGCCAATATCGCGCTGATGCTGCAAATTGCGATCAATGCCACGAACGCGATCGCCATCACGATCCTGGTTGTGATGCTGGATCTCGGTGTGACGGGCGCCGCGCTCGCCGCAGTCCTCGCGGAAGCGGTCGGCACGGTTTTCGGCCTTGCTGTCGCATTGCGGATCGTCGGCGCCCGCCTGCCTGACGTTGCGGCTATTTTCGATCGTACGCGGCTGATCCGACTGTTGCTCGTCAATCGCGATATCTTCATCCGCACCGCGCTGCTGATCGCCGCATGGGGCTTTTTTGCCGCGCAAGGCGC
>JBBWZU010000161.1:0-4951 GCA_039649225.1 Hyphomicrobiales bacterium
GGCTGGCGCGTTACGCCGCCTGCTCGGTGCGCTCCTGCACCGGACCTGAATCCAGTCCCTTGGCATCGACATCGCGATCGACGAACTCGATCACGCCGACCGGGGCGTTGTCGCCGACGCGAAAGCCCGCCTTCATCACGCGGGTATAGCCGCCATTGCGCGAGGCGTAGCGCGGCCCCAGCACGTCGAACAGCTTCTTGACCATCGGGGGATCGCGCAGCTCGGCGATCGCCTGGCGGCGCGCATGCAGGTCGCCCTTCTTGGCCAGCGTGATCAGCTTCTCGACGATCGGACGCAGGTCCTTCGCCTTCGGCAGCGTGGTGGTGATCTGCTCGTGCTTGATCAGCGCCGAGGCCAGATGCTGGAACAGCGCGATACGCTGGTTCGAGCGGCGATTGAACTTGCGGTGGGCGTTGCCGTGACGCATCGCGTGAATCCTTACCTCAATCCGAAGACGTGGATGGCCGGGACAAGCCCGGCCATGACGAGTGCTTAGTAATGATCCTCGAAGCGCTTGGCCAGCTCTTCGATGTTCTCGGGCGGCCAGCCGGGCACTTCCATGCCCAGATGCAGGCCCATCTGGGCGAGCACTTCCTTGATCTCGTTCAAGGACTTGCGGCCGAAGTTCGGGGTGCGCAGCATCTCGGCTTCGGTCTTCTGCACCAGGTCGCCGATGTAGACGATATTGTCGTTCTTCAGGCAGTTGGCCGAGCGCACGGACAGCTCGAGCTCGTCCACCTTCTTGAGGAAGGCCGGGTTGAAGGCGAGATCCGGAATGACCTCGGAGACGACTTCCTTGCGCGGCTCCTCGAAGTTCACGAAGACATTGAGCTGGTCCTGCAGGATGCGCGCCGCATAGGCGAGCGCGTCCTCCGGCGTCAACGCGCCGTTGGTCTCGATCTGCATCGTCAGCTTGTCGTAATCGAGGATCTGGCCTTCGCGCGTGTTCTCGACGCGGTAGGAGACCTTGCGCACCGGCGAGTAGAGGCTGTCGACCGGGATCAGGCCGATCGGCGCGTCCTCGGGACGGTTGCGCTCGGACGGCACATAGCCCTTGCCGGTGTTGACCGTGAATTCCATGCGGATCTCGGCGCCCTCGTCGAGATGGCAGATCAGGTGATCCGGATTGAGGATCACGATGTCGCCGACCGCCTGGATGTCGCCGGCCGTGATCGTGCTCGGGCCGGATTTCTTCACCACCATGCGCTTGGGGCCATCGCCCTGCATCTTGACGGCGATGTCCTTGATGTTCAGCACGATGTCGGTCACGTCCTCGCGCACGCCCGGGATCGACGAGAACTCGTGCAGCACGCCGTCGATATGGACCGCCTGCACGGCCGCGCCCTGCAGCGAGGACAGAAGGATGCGCCGCAACGCGTTGCCGAGCGTGACGCCGAAGCCGCGCTCGAGCGGCTCCGCCACGACCGTTGCGATGCGCTTCGCATCGGCGCCCGCCGCGACCTGGAGCTTCTCCGGTCGGATCAATTCCTGCCAATTTTTCTGAATCACTGCATCACCCATCTCGGTCGACCGTCGCGGGATATACCGCGCATACCGCTCCGCCAGCGGGAAACAAGACTACGGCGGCGAGCGCCAAAGGCGCTCGCCGGATGAAAGTCATCTCAGACGCGGCGGCGCTTGCGCGGCCGGCATCCATTGTGCGGGATCGGCGTGACGTCGCGGATCGACGTGACCGTGAAGCCCGCCGACTGCAACGCGCGCAGCGCCGACTCGCGGCCGGAGCCGGGTCCCGCGACCTCGACTTCGAGCGTGCGCATGCCGTGCTCCATCGCCTTTTTGGCGGCATCTTCCGCCGCCATCTGGGCGGCGAACGGGGTCGACTTGCGCGAGCCCTTGAAGCCGTTGCTGCCCGACGACGACCAGGCAATGGTATTGCCTTGCGCGTCGGTTATGGTGATCATCGTGTTGTTGAACGACGCGTTCACGTGCGCGACGCCCGACGCGATGTTCTTGCGTTCGCGGCGGCGGACGCGTTGTGTGGCTTCTTTGCCCATGCTCGACCCTGTTGCGGCTCGACCCGGAGACGTCCGGTTCGCCTAAGCCCTGACTGTTCTGAACGACTCTGGAAACGTAAAAACTTTACTTCTTCTTGCCCGCGATCGCCTTCGCCGGACCCTTGCGCGTGCGGGCGTTGGTGTGGGTGCGTTGACCGCGCACCGGCAGGCCGCGCCGATGACGCAAGCCCCGATAGCAGCCGAGATCCATCAGCCGCTTGATGTTCATTGCGACTTCGCGCCGCAGATCGCCTTCGACCACGTAGTCGCGGTCGATCATCTCGCGGATGTGCAGCACTTCCTGGTCGGTGAGCTGCGACACGCGCCGCTCGGCCGGAAGATTGATCGCGCTCATGATCTCGGAGGCCTTCTTCGGCCCGATTCCATGGATATACTGCAGCGCGATGACGACGCGCTTGTTGGTCGGAAGGTTGACACCAGCGATACGAGCCACGTTTTTCTGCTCCTGTTGCCGGCGTTGCCGGCCGTTTTCTCCGATCCCGGTACGGAGAGAACGCGAAATGTCGCGACGACACCCGCCCCTCAGCCCGGGCCGGCATCGTCGTCGTGCTAATGCAAAACGGATGCCGGGTATTAAAGGATTCAAAGTCGTCCCGTCAACCACTTCTGATGACAGAATTAACACGGTTCGTCAGCGCCGCCCGCCCTTGCGTCGGCCGGTTTTCTTGGCCGGCTTGCGGCTACTCTTTTTGGTCGTTTTCTTGGGTTTGACAACCGCCTTGGCCCGCTTTTGGGCGGATTTGGCCTTGGCCTTGCTGGCCTTTTTCGGCGCTGCCTTGACCTTCCGGGCGGCCTTCCCGGGGGTCTTTTTGGCCCGCGACGGGGCCTTCGCGGCCGCAGCTTTCTTTGGCGATTTCTTCTGCGTTTTCTGTACCGTAGCAGCCTTTGTTGACGCAGCGCTGCTGGCGCCGGTGGGCTTGGCGAAGATCCCGTCGATCGCCGCCGTGACCTCGTCGATCGGCGCCATGCCGTCGACCACCCGCAACACTCCCTTATCCTGGTAGTAATGCGTCAGGGGGGCGGTCTGGCGACGGTAGGCCTCGAGGCGGGTCTTGAGCACCTCGGGATTGTCGTCCTTACGCAGTGGCTCCCCGCGCGCAGTCATTTCGGCGACCCGGTTCTCGATTCGTCGCAGCAAGGCGTTTTCGTCGACCTTGAGCTCGACGACGCCGTCGAGCTCCATGTGCTTCTCGCGGAGCAGGCGCTCGAGTGCCTCGGCCTGCGCAACCGTACGCGGGAATCCGTCAAGAATGAAGCCGTTGCGGGCATCCGGCTCCTCGATCCGGTCACCGACGATCGCGACGACCAGCTCGTCGGGGCAAAGATCGCCCCGGTCCATGATGTCCTTGACCTTGGTCCCGACCGGCGTTCCGGCCTTGACGGCGGCGCGCAGCATGTCGCCGGTGGAAAGCTGCACAATTCCATGTTTGGCGACCAGGCGCTGCGCCTGTGTCCCCTTCCCGGCCCCCGGCGGGCCGAGCAGTATCAACCTCATTCGCGTAAGCCCCCCAACGACGTGTTCGTGAGATTTCTGACCTGCGATTCCAGGTCCAGAACGGTGCAAACCAAAATCAGTAGCGATGTGCCGGCCAGAAAGAAAGGTACTTTCACCCAAGCCTGCACCAACGCCAGGACCAAGCAGAATGCGGCAAAATAGCTCGCGCCGACCAGCGTCGTCCGCGACAGGACGGCATCGAGATGCACCGCGGTCGCCTCGCCCGGCTCAACCTGCGGAATAACACCGCCGTGGCGCTTGAGAGTTGCGGCCAATTCATCCGGATCAAGCACGAACGCGGTGTAGAGATAGACCAGGACGAAGACCGCAATCCCGTAGCCGACGAAATAAAGCGGCCGGCCGGGGCTGAGCGTCTGCGCCACCTCGGTCCACGTGCCGGGATCCGAGGAATCGGAAAAGCCGGCCGGGATCAACGGCAGCGCCATCAGCCAGGAGGCGACCAGCGCCGGAATAGTGCCGGCGCCGTTGAGCTTGAGCGAGAGATAGCTCTCGCCGCGCGCCGGACCGGCCGTGAACGCGACGCGCTCGCGCCGCCGCGCCTTTTCCATCAGCGCCGCGACCAGCGCCAGCACGACCGTCAGGCCGACCAGGCCGCCGATCAATCCGCCCGAGACCAATCCACGCAGATTGAGCTCATAGGCAATCGCTGCTGCGCGCATCACTTCAAAGACAACGCCGACGCAGAGCAGAACCGCGACACCATTGCCGAGGCCGCGCAGCGTGATCTGGCCCGAGAGCCAGATCAGAAACATCGTTCCACCGGTCATCGTCAGCGTGACCGAGACGAAGAAGAGCGGGCCAGGCGCGGCGACCAGGTTGTCGATGTCGGCCAGCGCCGATGCGATGCCGGCCGATTGAAACAGCGCCATCAGAAACGTGAAAGTCCGCGTGATGGTCTCGAGCCGCCTGCGTCCGCTCTCGCCGCTGCTTTGCAGACGGCGCAGCCGCGCGGAAAAATAGGCGATGAGCTGGAGGATAACCGCGGCGGAAATGTACGGCAGGATACCAAGCGCGATGATCGACAGCCGTCCGACCGCGCCGCCCGACGTGACATTAAAAATGCCCAGGATGCCGCCACCCTGAGCGCGCATGAATTCACCCCAGACCGCCGAGTTTATCCCCGGGATCGGGATGTAGGTGCCAAGCCGGAAAATGAGCAGCGCGCCGAGCGTAAACGCTATGCGGCGCGCCAGCTCCGAACTCACCGACGCCGCCCTCGCAGCTTGGAGCGCTTGATCAGGCCTTCGTACTGATGCGCCAGCAGATAGCCCTGCACCTGCGCCACCGTATCCATGGTCACGCTGACCACGATCAGCAGCGAGGTGCCGCCGAAGTAGAACGGCACGGCCGCATAGCTGATCAGGATTTCCGGGATGAGGCAGACGATCGCGAGGTAGGC
>JBBWZU010000181.1:0-14151 GCA_039649225.1 Hyphomicrobiales bacterium
AGGCTCGAGCCAAGCACCGCGGCGAGCGCGCCAGGATCGCCGAGCGCGGCACGCGCCGGAATCCATACGAAACTATCGACGTCAGGTACCAGCGCGACCAGCGTGTCGGATTCCAGGAACACCATGCGCGAGAGCGTGCCGTGCGACAGGATCGCGGCGACTTGCAGGCCGATGATGAACACGGCCGCGATCACGGCGGCAACGATCTGCGCCGCAAGCCGCGTGCGCTTCGGCCCGATGACGCGGAACATCGCGATCGTGAGCGCGACCGCGAGTGCGGCCGCGGTCGCTCCCATCGCCACCACCACCCCATAGGCGGCGAGCCAGCGCGCGCCGCCGCGCAGGATCAGCACGTTGATGACCGGAGACGCCAGCAGCGCCGCCATCACGATCACCGAAAATGCCATCGCGGCGATGCGGACCGCGAAGATTTTTCGCGCGGCAGCGGGAGACGACAGGATCAGGTCGAGGTCGGCGCGCGCATAGAATGCACGTGTCACCGATTCCATCGCTTGCGACAGCAGCAGCGACCCCGACAGCAGGATGCAGCCGGTGATGATCACGAAGGCGGGCTTGTCCATCCGCGCCACTTCATCGACATAGCGCGCGACGAAGTAATAGGCGAGCAGGTGCGCGAACACGATGAAGATCGTGAGCGCGATCGCGACCACGCGCTCGCGGCCGCGCCGGCCGGCGGTCATCATCGACAGCCAGTCGCGCCAGGCGAGGCGCAACTCGTGGTGCGCAAAGAACGTAAGGGAGGCGGATTGCATTATGCGGCGGCCGCCTGCTCGGCGACCAGCGCCAGGAACGTGTCTTCCAGGCTGGTGTCGCTCTTGCCAGTTTGCCGCCGCAACTCGTCGAGCGTGCCCTCGGCGATCAGGCGGCCGTCGGCGATAACGCCGATGCGGTCCGCCATGCGTTCGGCGACTTCGAGGATGTGTGTGGTCATGATGACGGTGTCGCCGCCTTCGACGCGTTCGCGCAGCACGCGCTTGACCTGCCGGGCGGAGCCCGCGTCAAGGCCGGTGAGCGGTTCATCAAGGATGATCACACGCGGCGCATGCACGAGCGCCCCTGCCAGCGCCACCTTCTGCCGCATGCCCTTGGAGAAACCTTCGCAGCGCTCATGCGCGTGCGGTTCGAGACCAAGCCAGCCGATCAGCTCGCGCGCGCGCGTTTCGGCGAGCGCGGCATCGAGGCTCCACAGGCCGGCGACGAATTCGAGATATTCGTAAGGGGTCAGCTTGTCGTAGATCATCGGCTCGTCCGACACCCAGGCGACGATCTGCTTGGCGCCGACCGGATTGCGCAGCGCATCGATGCCGCAGATACGGATCGAGCCGGCGTCGGGCGGCAGCAGACCCGCGACCATGCGCAGCGTGGTGGTCTTGCCGGCGCCGTTCGGCCCAAGCAGCGAATAGAACTCGCCCGCTCGCACCGTCAGATCGAGACCGTTGACCGCCGGGCGGTCGAACGATTTGCAGAGGGCCCGGATTTCAAGCGCGGGAGGAAATTTCTGCTCACTCATGACTGCGGACAACGTGGTTATGAATGTGTGAAAGGACCATCCTGAGGCTAGCGTGGAGAAGTTTCGGTGGTGTGAATCCGAACTGGCAATTTCAGAGTTCCGGCGATCACGGCCATCGTTCCAAGCAAGCAACCCGCATCAAGGATGGCGCCGCACGGCCAGGAGCATTTTGCACTGATGAAAAATACGGCTGATCAGCAATGCGTCCGACCCCGTAGACAAACGGGGTCCATATCGCCGATTGTCGGCCGCCTCGATCCACCACCTGCCGGACACGACCCGACATGACGTTTCCCCGCGCTTCGACCGCGCTGCAGCGCTTTACCGTTCTCGACCTCACCCGCGTGCGCGCCGGCCCGACCTGCGTGCGCCAGCTTGCCGACTGGGGTGCGAATTGCATCAAGATCGAGATGCCCGAGCACATGTCGGACGCCGAGCCGATGGGCGGCCCGCGCGAGGGCTCGGACTTCCAGAACCTGCACCGCAACAAGCGCTCGATCACGCTGAACCTCAAATCGCCGGAAGGCGTCGCGGTCTTGAAAAAGATGGCCGCCAAGGCCGACGTCGTGGTCGAGAACTATCGTCCCGACGTGAAGAAGCGCCTTGGCATCGACTATGAGGCGCTTTCGGCGGTCAACCCCAAGCTTATCTACGCGAGCATTTCGGGCTTCGGTCAGGATGGCCCCTACGCCAACCGCCCGGGCTTCGATCAGATCGCGCAAGGCATGGGCGGCCTGATGTCGATCACGGGGCTGCCCGGACAGGGGCCGGTGCGTGTCGGTATCCCGATCGCGGACCTGACCGCCGGGCTGTTCGCCGCGATGGGCATTATGGTGGCGCTGCTCGAGCGCGAGCAATCCGGCAAGGGCCAGGCGATCGATACCTCGCTGTTGCAGGCGCAGCTTTTCATGCTCGATTTCCAGGCGACCCGCTGGCTCACCGGCCACGAAGTGCCGCCGCAGGCCGGCAACAATCACCCGACCTCGATCCCGACCGGCGTGTTCAAGACCTCGGATGGCTACATCAACATTGCGGCCACCGGCCAGAAGATGTGGACCAAGATCTGCGAGCTGATCGGTGAACCGCAGTTCGCCAATGATCCCGCCTACAACAGCAGCGCGGCGCGGTCGAAGAACCGCGATGCCGTCAATGCCATCATTGAAAAGCATACCGTGGACAACACCAGCGCCTACTGGGTCGATGCGCTGAACAAAGCGGGCGTGCCGTGCGGGCCGATCTATTCGATCGACCAGGCGTTCAATGACGAGCAAGTCAAGCATCTCGGCATCGCCAAGGATGTGCGTACGCAAAACCAGAAGACCATCACGCTGGTCGGCCAGCCGGTTTCGCTCTCGCGCACGCCGAGCGCCATCGTCGCGCCGCCGCCTTTGATGGGCGAGCACACCGACGACGTGCTGGCCGAGTTCGGATTCAACAAAGATGAAATCAGCAAGCTGCGCGCGGAAAAGACGCTTTAGTGCATGATTCCGAAAAGCACGTCCTCGACCCCGATCGGGGATCGGAACCGGTTTTCGGATAAGATCATGCACATGAAGCCAAAACGCCGGAAAGGTACGACATGAACGAGATGGTCAAGACCGACAAAGTGCTCTCGCGCAAGGAGGGCGGCGTCGGCTACGTCGTGTTCAACAATCCCGAGCGGCACAATGCGATGTCGCTCGAAATGTGGGCGGCGACCAGCCGCATCATGGAGGAGTTCAGGAACGACGACGCCCTGCGCTGCGTCGTGCTGACCGGCGCGGGCACCAAGGCGTTCGTCTCCGGCGCCGATATCTCGAAGTTCGGCGCCGAGCGTTCCACCGAGGAAGCGGTCGCGCACTACAACAAGACCGTCGAGGAGGCGAGCCTCGCCTTGCATGCCTATCCGAAACCGACCATCGCGATGATCCGCGGCTATTGCATCGGCGGCGGCCTCGGTATTGCGATGTGCTGTGACCTGCGCATCGCGACCGAGCAATCGACCTTCGCGGTCCCGGCCGCCAAGCTGGGTCTTGGTTATGGCCATGTCGGCGTGAAGCGGCTGCTCGATGTGGTCGGACCGTCCTTCACCAAGGAGATCTTCTATACGGCGCGCCAGTTCAATGCCGACGAGGCCAAGACCATGGGCCTGATCAACCGCGTGGTGCCGGATGCCGAGCTTGAAAGCTACGTGAAGAAATACGCCGAGACGATCGCCGGCAACGCGCCGCTGACCATCAAGGCGCTCAAGCATGTGGTCGGCGAGCTGGTCAAGGATGAGTCCAAGCGCGACGTCAAAGGCATGGAAGCCGTCGTGGGCGCCTGCTTCAAGAGCAAGGACTATACGGAAGGGCGCACGGCGTTCATGGAAAAGCGCAAGCCGGTGTTCACCGGGAGTTGAGCGCCCAAATCCGAAAAACAAGATGACGCAGATCATCGAACCTAAAGAAGCTGGCTGGAGGGGATGTGGCGTCGGTTGAATTGCGTGGGTTGACCAAGCGCTATGGCGCGCTCGCTGTGGTCGACGATGTTTCGCTGCGTATCGAGCACGGGTTGCTGGTCTGCCTGCTTGGGCCGTCCGGCTGCGGCAAGACCACGACCTTGCGGCTGCTCGCGGGCTTCGTCGAGCCGACGGCGGGCGAGATCGCGGTCGGCGATCGCGTGGTGTCCTCGCCCGCGCGCACGCTGCCGCCGGAGCAGCGCAACATGTCGATGATCTTCCAGAGCTACGCGCTGTGGCCGCACATGACGGTGACGGAGAACGTCGCCTATGGCCTCACGCTGCGCAAGCTCGACAAGGCGGTGATCGTCGCCAAGGTTAAAGGCATTCTTGCCACCACCAAGCTCGAAGCCTTGGCCGAGCGCTATCCGGGCGAGCTTTCCGGTGGGCAGCAGCAGCGCGTCGCGCTCGCCCGCGCGTTGATCGTCGAACCCGAGACGCTGCTGCTCGACGAGCCGCTCTCGAATCTCGATGCCAATTTGCGCGAGGAGATGCGCTTCGAGATCCGCCGGCTGCACGATGAATACCGCTACACCACCGTCTATGTGACGCACGACCAGTCCGAGGCGATGACGACCTCGGATCTGATTGCGGTGATGAATTTGGGCAAAATCGAGCAACTCGGCTCGCCGGAGGAGATCTACGACCGCCCGCGCTCGGAGTTCGTGGCGCGCTTCATCGGCTCGAGCAATATCTTGAAGGGCAAGGCGCTCGACGGCGATCACATCGAGGTCGCCGGTGTGCCGCTCGCCGTGACCGGCGATCCGCTAAAAGTCGGCGCCACGACTGCGATCTCGGTGCGTCAGCACGAAATCACGATGTCGGCCGCCCAGGGCGCCGCGAATGCCGTTCAGGCAACCGTGATCCGGCATGTCTTTCTCGGCAACAGCCGTGACTATATGGTGGAGCTGGCGGACGGCGCGCAGTTGCGGGTTGTCGCCTCGGCGGAACAAAGCCTGCCGCAAGGCGGCAAGGTCTGGCTGCATCTGCCGCCGCAACGGTGCCGGGTGCTGATAGGCTAGGGTTGCGGGGGCGCGACCAAGAACTGGCGGGCGACAAAAACAAAAATCCGAGGGAGAGCACGATGCCCAAGACATTATCCCGGCGCGAGATCCTGAAAGCCGGTACCGCGCTCGCCGCGACGGGCGCGTTCGCAACGCGCGTGCTGGCGCAGGCGCCGGCCGCCGAGCCGGTGACACCCGCGCTGATTGAGGCCGCCAAGCGGGAAGGCAAGGTCGTCTGGTATACGTCGGTCGATCTGCCGCTGGCCGAGAAAGTCGCCAAGGCGTTCGAGGCGAAATATGCCGGCGTCGCGGTGCGGGTGGAACGCTCCGGCGCCGAGCGCGTGTTCCAGCGCATCGGGCAGGAATATTCCAGCAACATTCATGCGGTCGACGTCGTGAACTCGTCGGATGCCGCGCATCTCATCGTGTGGAAGCGCGACGGCATCCTGCAGCCCTACGTGCCGGAGGATGTGGCGAAGTTCTATCCGGTCGAGCACAAAGATGCCGACGGCCAGTTCGCGAGCTTCCGCGTGTGGCTCAGCGTCATCGGCTACAATACCACGCTGGTGAAGGCCGAGGACGCGCCGAAAAGCTTTGCCGACCTGCTCGATCCGAAATGGGTCGGCAAGATCGTGAAAGCACATCCCGGCTACTCCGGCACGATCATGACGGCGACCTATCAGATGCAGCGCGACCTTGGCTGGGGCTTCTTCGAGAAGCTCGCCAAGCAACGCATCATGCAGGTGCAGTCGTCGGCCGATCCACCCAAGAAGCTCGCGCTCGGCGAGCGCGCCGTGATGGCCGATGGCAACGAATACAACATCTTCCAGATGAAGGAGAACGGCCAGCCGGTCGAAGTGGTTTATGCGACCGAAGGCTCGCCGCTGATCATAGGGCCGAACGCAATTTTCAAGGCGGCGCCGAATCCGAATGCCGCGCGGCTGTTCCAGAGCTTCTCATTCTCGCCCGAGGCGCAGCAGCTCATCGTCGATGCCGGCGGCCTGCGCTCGATGCATCCGAGCACCAAGGAGAAGTCCGGCCGTGCGCCGTTCCGGGATATCAAGACCATGAAGGACGACGCCGCCGCAGTGGAGAAAATGAGCGACGAGATCAAGGCGAAGTACAGCAAGATTTTCAGGGTGTGAGGCTTACCGTCACCCTTCGAGGCTCGCCATAAGCGCGTCTACGCGCTGTGGCCACGCTCCTCAGGATGACGACGCAGGGCCGAGGACGATTGTCATGACACTATCCCGCCGCACCTTCCTCAAATCATCCTCCGCTCTCGCGGCGTCGGCCACTTTCGCGACGCGCGTTGTCTCCGCAGCTCCCGCCGCCGAAGCCGTCACGCCCGCGCTGATCGAAGCGGCGAAGAAAGAGGGCAAAATCGTCTGGTACACGTCGATCGATCTCGCGGTCGCCGAGAAGATCGCCAAGTCGTTCGACGCGAAGTATCCCGGCGTTGCGGTGCGGGTGGAACGTTCCGGTGCCGAGCGCGTGTTCCAGCGCATCGGCCAGGAGTATTCGAGCAAGATCTACGCGGTCGACGTCGCCAACTCGTCGGATGCGGCGCATTTCGTGGCGTGGAAGCGCGACGGCTGGCTCTCGCCTTACGTGCCGAAGGATGTCGCCCAATTCTATCCGCCGGAGCATCGTGATGCCGACGGCTTGTTCGCGACGGCGCGCGTCACGCTCAGCGTCATCGGCTACAACACCAATCTCGTGAAGGCCGAGGACGCGCCGAAAAGCTTTGCCGATCTGCTCGATCCGAAATGGAAGAACAAGATCGTCAAGTCGCATCCGGGCTACAGCGGCGGTGCCATGACGGCGACATACCAGATCTCGCGCGATCTCGGCTGGGAGTTCTTCGAGAAGCTCGCACTCCAGGGCGTGATGCAGGTTCAGTCGATGACCGATCCGCCGAAGAAGCTTGCGCTCGGCGAGCGCGCCGTGATGTCGGACGGCGCCGAATATGTTCTGACCTTGCTCAAGGAGGATGGAAAGCCGGTCGAGCCGGTCTACGCGGCCGAAGGATCGCCGCTGATCAATGGACCGAACGGCATCTTCAAGAATGCGCCGAATCCGAATGCCGCCAGGCTGTTCCAAAGCTATTCGTTCACGCCGGAGGTGCAGCAGCTCATCATCGACGTCGGCGGGCTGCGCTCGGTGCACCCGCAGGCGAAGGAAAAGCCCGGCCGCAAGCTGCTGTCCGAAATCAAGCTGATGAAGGACGATGCCGCGGCGGTCGAAAAGATGAGCGACGAGATCAAGGCGCGCTATAGCAAGATCTTCCGGGTGTAACGCGATGCTCTCCCGCCGCAGCCTGCTCAAATCGACCGCCCTCGCCTCCATCGCGGCTTTCGCGACGCGCGTCGTTTCCGCGGCGCCCGCCGCCGAAGCCGTCACGCCGGCGCTGATCGAAGCTGCCACCAAGGAGGGCAAGCTTGCCTTCTACACCGCGATGGATCTGCCGGTCGGTGAGAAGTTCGCGCGCGCGTTCGAGGCGAAATATCCGGGCATCGCGGTGCGGGTGGAACGCTCCGGCGCCGAGCGCGTGTTTCAGCGCATTGGGCAGGAGATGGACAGCAACATCCACGCGGTCGATATCGTGAACACGGCCGATGGTGCGCACATCATCGTGTGGAAGCGCAATGGCTGGCTCGCGCCCTATGTTCCGGAGGACGTCGCGCGGCACTTTCCGGCGGAATATCAGGATGCCGACGGCATGAGCGCGTACACGCGCGTGTGGCTCTCCTCGCTCGGCTACAACACAAACCTCGTCAAGCCCGAGAATGCGCCAAGGAGCTTCGCCGACCTGCTCGATCCCAAATGGGCCGGCAAGATGGTGAAGGGACATCCGGCCTATTCCGGCACCATCATGACGGCGACCTTTCAGATCGCGCGCGATCTTGGCTGGGATTATCTGGAAAAGCTTGCCAGGCAGCGCATCATGCAGGTGCAGTCCTCGACCGATCCGCCGAAGAAGCTCGCGCTTGGCGAACGCGCCGTGATGGCCGACGGCAACGACTACAACCTGATCCAGTTGAAGGAGCGCGGCCAGCCGGTCGAGGTTGTGTATCCGGCCGAGGGCACGCCGTTCATCAGTGGGCCGACCGCGATTTTCAAATCGGCTCCAAATCCGAATGCCGCGCGGCTGTTCCAGAGCTATCTGCATTCGCGCGAAGCCCAGCAGTTGCTGGTCGACTTCGCGCGCCAGCATTCGATCCACGCGCAGGTGATCGAGAAGCCGGGCGCGCGCACGCTCAAGGACATCAGGCTGCTGAAGGAAGATCCCGTCGGCGTCGAGGCGCAGGCGGAGGAGATCAAGACGCGCTATGCGAAACTTTTCAGGGTGTAGTCGATGACGCTTGCGATTGACGCACCCGCCGCGCGCCGCATGCGCCTCGATCTGTCCTGGCCGATCCTGACCGGCTTTGCGCTGCTCCTGTGCGCGCTGATCGTGCTGCCGATGTCGTGGCTGGTCTATTACAGCTTCACGGACAAAGGCAGCTTCACGCTCAATAACTTCGTCAAGCTCGCCACCGACCCGACCTTCATCGATCCGCTCGTCACGACCGTGATCCTGGCGACGTCGTCCTCGGTCATCTGCTGCGTGATCGCAGCCCCGATGGGCTGGCTGGTCGCGCGCACCGACATGCCGCTGCGCCGAACGATCCGCGCGCTCGTGACAGCCTCGTTCGTCACACCGCCCTTCCTCGGCGCCATCGCATGGGAATTGCTCGCCGCACCCAACTCGGGCCTGCTCAATCAGCTCTATCGGTACCTCATCGGTGATCCGCAGGCCGATCCGTTGTTCGACATCTACACGCTGCCGGGACTGATCTTCGTCATCTCCTGCTACACGTTTCCTTATGTGTTCGTGCTGGTCGCGAATGCGCTCGACCGCATCCCGGGCGATCTCGAGGACGCATCCTCGATCCTCGGCGGCCGCATGTGGGTGACGGCGCGCCGAGTCACCATCCCGCTCGCGCTGCCCGCGGTGCTGGCCGGCGCGCTGGTGGCGTTCCTGCAGGCGATGACGCTGTTCGGCTCGCCCGCGATCCTTGCGCTGCCGTCCCAGCTCCACACCATGACGACCAAGATCTGGTCGCTGTTCCAGTATCCACCAAAATATGAACTCGCCGCCGCCGCTTCACTGCCGCTGCTTGTGCTCACCGTGCTGCTGTTGCGCGCCGAGGCGATGATCCTGGGTCGCCGCGGCTACGCGATGGTTGGCGGGCGGCAGAGCGATCCGCGCCTCGTGCGGCTCGGCGGCTGGAAATGGGCCGCGCTCGGTGCCGCAATGCTCGTGCTGATGAATCCGGTGTTCCTGCCCTATGGTGCGTTGCTGAACGCGGCGTTCTCGCCGGTGGCCACGCAACTCGTCACCTTCGGCACTGCGACCCTGCACAATGTCCACTTCGTGTTCTTCGAACTCTCCGCCACCAAGCTCGCGTTCAAGAATACATTCATCCTCGGATTTCTCTCCGCCACCATCGGCACGATCATCGCCGTCGTGATCTCCTACATCACAGCACGCAAATCGATTGCCGGATGGCGCGCGCTTGCGTTCCTGGCGACCGCACCCGTAGCCGTGCCCGGTATTGTGCTCGGCGTCGGCCTGTTTCTCACCTACACACGCGAACCCTTCGTGCTCTATGGCACTTTGTGGATCCTGCTGATCGCCTTCGTCACCATTGCGCTACCCGCCGCCTATCAGCAGCTTCAGTCGGCGCTGCGCACGATCAACCCGGATCTCGAGGAGGCGAGCCGCATCCTCGGCGCAACGCGGCTGCAGGCGCTCGGCCATATCACGGCGCCGCTGCTGCGCACCAGCGTGATTGCGACCTGGTGCTTCATCTTCGTCGGCGTGATCCGCGAGCTCTCCGCTGCGATCATTCTGTTCACCTCTGAAACGAAAGTGATCTCGGTGCTGATCTTCGACTTGAATGAATCGGGTGATCTCGGCGCCATCGCGGTGCTCGGCATCATCATGCTGGTTGTCACCTTCGCGGTAGTGGCGGCGATCAATCGCATCCCCGGCTTCGGCGGCGCAACGCGGCTGCGCAGCACATGAGCGACCTTCCGAAAGTCTCGCTGGCAGAGCAACTCGCCGATCGCATTCTCGCGCTCGATGCCATTCCGCCGGGTGTGCGCGAAAAATGCCAGGACCTGGCCGTCGACGTGATCGGCCTGTGCGTTACGGCGCGCCAGCAGGATTACGTGCTGGCCGCGCTTGCCGGCTGCGACGATGACGGGCCATGCACCGCAATCGGCCAGGCGCGGACTTTGAGCGCCGCGAGTGCGGCCTTCGTCAACGGTACGGCCGCGCATGGCGAGGACTTCGACGACACGTTCGAGGGCGGACCGGTTCACGCCGGCGCCGTGATTGTGCCGGCGGTGCTGGCCGCGTGCGAACGGCACAACGCCGATGGGGCGGCGGCGCTCAAAGGGATCGCGTTCGGCGTCGAGGTGCTGTGCCGTCTCAGTACCGTCGCGCCCAAGGCGACGCACAAGGCGGGCTTTCATCCGACCGCGGTGTTCGGTGCAATGGGAGCCGCGGCCGGCGTCGCGGCCGCCTTGAAGCTCGACAAACGCCAGATCGTCGATGCGCTCGGCATCGCCGGCAGCATGGCGAGTGGTATCATCGAGTATCTGGCCGAGGGCGCCTGGACCAAACGCATGCATGCCGGGTGGGCAGCCCAATCCGGCTTGCGGGCGGCCTTGCTGGCGCGCGCGGGCTTCAACGGGCCGCGCACCGTATTCGAGGGCACGCACGGGCTATTTCATGGCTTCGCGCATACGACGTTAGGCAACTACGAGGCGTTGATCGGCGATTTTGGGCAGCGCTGGGTCACCGAAACGCTCGCCTTCAAGCCCTATCCGTGCGGGACCATGACGCATCCCTATATCGACTGCGCGCGGCGGCTCTCGGCGCGCGGCATCAAGCCGGAGGACATCGCCGACATTGTCTGTGATGTCGGTGAGGGAACCGTGCATCGGCTGTGGGAGCCGCTGGTCGCCAAGCAGACGCCGGCGAACGGCTATGGGGCGAAGTTCTCGCAGCCTTACTGTGTTGCTGCCGCACTCGTGCGCGGCAATGTGGGTCTTGACGACTTCACCGATGAGGCCGTGCGGGACCCGCGCGTCGTCGCGCTGGCGCGCAAGGTGCGCTATCACATCGATCCGGCGAACCCCTATCCGAACGAATTCACCGGCCACATCCGCATGACGCTTGCCGACGGCAGTGTCATCGAGGAACGTCAGCCGCATTTCCGCGGCGGCGCCAAGGAGCCGCTGACCCGCGCCGACATCGAGGACAAGTTCGCGCTCAATTGCCGTCATGGCGGCTGGGATGAGAAGAAGACCATCGCGGCGCTGAAGCTTGCGCAATCACTGTATAGCGGCCGTATCGACCTGAAGGAGTTGCGCTAGGTGAGCCAGGAAAAAGAGCTGTCCGGCCGCGTCGCAATTGTCACCGGAGCCGGACGCAATATCGGCCGCGCGATGGCGAAGGCGCTGGCGGCGGGCGGCGCAACGGTGATCGTCAACGTGCGTTCCAACAAGGTCGAGGCCGAGCAGGTCGCCGCGGAGATCGTGCGCGAGGGCGGCAAGGCGATCGCCCTTGTCGCCGATGTCGCCGACGCAAAAGCCATTGAGGCGATGGTGGCGGAAGCCGCAAGGCAGTTCGGCCGTATCGACTATCTCATCAATAACGCGGCGCTGCGCGGCGAACGGCATCTCGACGAGATGACATTCGAGGAATGGCGCAAGGTGCTGTCCGTCACGCTCGATGGTGCGTTCCACTGCGTCAAGTCATGCCTGCCGCAGCTCAAGGCGAGCGGCGCCGGCGCAGTGATCAATATCGGTGGCCTGAGCGCGCACACAGGTTCGAAGCACCGCGTGCACGTCACAACCGCGAAGCTCGGGCTGGTCGGGTTCACACGTGGGCTCGCGCATGATCTTGCGGAGCATGGCGTGACGGTCAACCTCGTTGCGCCCGGCACCATCGATACGGCGCGAGACGCGAATGCCGCAAAGCCGGCGCATCACCTGATCAACAATACGCTCACCGGCAAGCGCGGCGCACCCGACGACGTCGCCGCGATGGTGCGATTTCTATGCGGTCCCGGCGCGCGCTACGTCACCGGGCAGACCATTCATGTGAACGGCGGGGCGTATTTCGCCTAGCGCGCGTCCAGGAAAAGTGGAAACCGGTTTTCCGTCCGGACGCGCGCCAAATCAAGAACCTGGAGCGGGATGATGATTCGAAGAAAAATCATCCCGCTCTAGGTCAGTGCCCGCACGGCATCAAAGAGATTGCGAACGGCCCGTTCATTGAGGTTGCGCGCAATGAACACCACGCGGCTGCCACGCTCGTCGTCCGGCCATGCGGCAAGTTCAGCCGGCGGATGCGCGAGGTGCTGCACGAACTGCGCCACGACTGGACCGCGGCAGCCTTCGATGTCGAGCAGGCCCTTCACGCGCAGAAGGTCCGCGCCGCGCAGCGCGGTCAGCGTTTCCATAAAGCGGCTGAATGTATCCCATGCGAGCGGCCTGCGCTCGTTCAGGACAAAGCTCGCGATTCCATCGCTGTGCGCGGCCTCGGCGAGGAATTGATGGTCGGTCGCCTGCGCGGATTCGGTCAGATGGCGCGGATCAAGTTCGCCGTTCCGTGCAGTAGCAATCTCGGCGCGCGGATTGAGCGTGCGAAAGCGCTCACGCAAGCGTGCGACAGACGCCGCATCGGCCAGATCAAGCTTCGACAATATGACGCGGTCCGCCAGGATCACCTGCGCACGCGCTTCGGAGAACTCGTCCAGCGCGCGTTGGCCAGTCACCGCATCGACGACGGCCAGAACGGCTTCGATATGAAACTCTTCCCCCAGGGCACGGTCGGTTGCGAAGGTGCGCAGGATCGGGCCGGGATCGGCCAGTCCGCTGGTCTCGAGTATCACACGGACAAAGTGCGGGACGTCGCCGCGCGCGCGATCCGCGACGAGGCGGCGCAATGCGAGTTGCAAATCTGATCGGACGTTGCAGCACAGGCAGCCATTGCCGAGCAAAACGGTTTCATCCGCGCTCGCGCGCAACAGCGCGTCATCGATACCGATCGCGCCGAACTCGTTGACGACGACCGCCGTATTGCGGCCTTCGGGGCGCCCGAGGAAACCCCTCACCAGCGTCGTCTTGCCGGCGCCGAGAAACCCGGTGACGACCGTTACCGGGATCCGGTGTGCGCGCGCGTAACGTTGGCGCCGTCCGAATAGTCCGACGTCGGGCGACGGGAAATGCAGCATCAGAATCCCATCTCCAAAATATAGAGCCCGCCGACATGCCGGTCGACCGTGTAGACGATGCCGCGCTCGTCGACGAATACGTCGTTGAGCTGGATCGTGCCGCGTGGCGCAAGCGGCGGCGCCTTCGGCACGAAGGTCGCCACTTCCTTCGGCTGATAGGGATTGGAAATGTCGTAGGCGCGCAGGCCGCCATTGAAGAACGTACCGATCACGATCGTGTCGGAGTGCCACGCCGTCGGCAACGGCACGTTTTCGTAGATGTTGTGCGCGCCGAAACGCCCGCCCTTCTTGGCGAAGGCATCATAGGGTAGGGGGCAGGTCGAGATCGGCACCGGGTTGGTCTCGTCGCGCGCGTCGAGAATCCATACGAGCTTCGGCCAGTCCTCGGCGTCATCCACCACCGACTCGTCGGTGACGACGAACAGGCCGCGGTCGAACAGCGGCAGCACCGTGTGGGTGAAGCCGTGATAGGGCGGCGAATTATCCCAGCGGCAGATCGGCTTCGGGTTCGCCTTGTCGGAAATGTCGAGCACGAACATCCCTGCATCGATGTAGCCGAGATAGCAGCGGTCCGGACGCTGCGGGTAGACGTTTGTGTTGTGTGCGCGCATGCCCATGTCGAGGATCGGCGCCTTGTGGCGGACGGGCTGCGGCTCCTTGTCGCCGACACGCGTGCCCGGCATCCACCAGCGGCCGACCTCCTTCGGCGCGCTCGGATTGCGCACGTCGAAGATCTGGTAGCACTGGTCGTCGAGCTGATTGTGCGTGACGAAGTCCGCCGCGCCCGACGCCATGTGGACATATTCGCCATCGCAGAACCAGAGCTGGTGCACACCGCGC
>JBBWZU010000236.1:0-4240 GCA_039649225.1 Hyphomicrobiales bacterium
AGCGTGCGCGGCGGCGGCACCGGACCCGCATTGCCGAACACACGGTCGCCGTCCACGTCCGAATGCCGGATGAACACATTGCGCAGCGGATAATAGTTCACGCCCGCCGCGCCGTAGTTCCACAGAAACACAAGCCGGCGGCGCCATTCCGCATTGGCAATGAAGACGCGATGCGGGCCGGCCCCGAGGGCAAGCGGCGAGCGCGCAATGCGCCACTCGGTGTCGGCCAGCATGTCGTCGGCCTTGGCGGCATCGAACGGCCGGTCCGACCAAAGCTGCAGCGCGCCACGCTCGGCATGATAGGCAAACAGCGGCTGCGGAAAAGCCAGCACTGCAGCGGCGCTCGCGCCGAGCAGCACGATGGAAACAACAAAGCCCAGAATGAGATGCCGGATGATCCGCAAGCTTGATCTCCATTGCGCGTTCGCGCGCAGAAGCGACAAATGAGGCGCCGCGTGGACGATGACCTTGGCTAAATTATCACAGCGCGCAAGATGTACAGCCACGCGCCGGGTTTTGGCTTGCGCGGCGTCGTCAGCCTTTCATAATTCGAATGAAGCATCGAGTCGCCGACGCATGGCACTCCGCGGCAAGCGCTGCGGCGGTGAGCTCGCAAGGATGCGACAGGGGGGATGAAGTTGAACGCTTGATCTGATGGCCGCGCCGGGACAACGAAAGGGAATCTCCCATGTTCCGTTGCTGTACGCGATCATTGCTTGTTCTCGTCCCTTCCCTGCTTCTCGCCTCGACGTTGCTTCTCGCCCAGTCTGTGCTTCTCGACCGAACCTTGTTTTTCGGGTCGGTGGCGCTGGCGCATGACAGCTGGATTTCGCGCGGCGGCCTGCGCAACACTGCCGGCGAATGGTGCTGCGGCGAAGGCGATTGCCCGGCGCTGAACTATACGCCTCGCGTGACGGCAAGCGGCTATCAATTGCAAAACGGCGAGGTTGTGCCCTTCAACGAGGCGCAGCCCAGCCCGGACGGCAGTTTTGTGCGCTGCCACCGTCCCGACGGCACCAGACGGTGTTTTTTTGCACCGCCCACGACCAATTAAAGCGTGTTCCGACGCCGGCCGTTTCGGGCTATAGTGGCGCCAAGGCAAGGTCGCGTGCTGACGTGACCGGCAATGGGGGGTGCCCTTCACGTCTTTTCGCGGCCGCTTGCAACACAGCGGTCCAAGGAGGACGGTTATGGCGCATTCACATGTCATCTTCGGTGCGGGCCTCGACACGGCCCGTCCCACGGTTCGCACCATCGGATTGAACGATCTGCGGGACGCGCTGATGCGCGGCCTCGACGATTTCCGCGCGATGCCGAGCCACGCGGTGTTCCTCTGCCTGATCTATCCCATCGTCGGCTTCGTGCTCTATCGGCTCGCAGTCGGCTACAATGTGCTGCCGCTGCTGTTCCCGCTGGTCGCCGGTTTCGCGCTGGTCGGCCCCATCGCGGCGCTCGGCATCTATGAAATGAGCCGGCGGCGCGAGCATGGCCTCGACGTCACCTGGCGCAATGCGATCGACGTGCTGCGTTCGCCCTCGATTGCGGCAATCATGGCGCTCGCGCTGGTGCTGGTCGCGACCTTCATCGTGTGGCTCGCGGTCGCGCAGGCGATTTATGTGGCGAACTTCGGCTACCAGCCGGCCGCCGCGATGCCGGACTTCGTGCGCCAGGTGCTGACGACGCCGGCCGGATGGTCGCTGATCATCGTCGGCAACGGCGTCGGGTTCCTGTTCGCCGTGACGGTGCTGACCGTGAGCGTGGTGTCGTTCCCGCTGCTGCTCGACCGCGACGTCGGCGCCGCGGTCGCGGTGCTGACCTCGGTGCGGGCGGTATTGGCCAATCCGCTGGTGATGGCGGCGTGGGGCGTGATCGTCGGCGCGCTGCTGTTCGTCGGCTCGATCCCGTTCTTCTTCGGGCTCGCGGTCGTGGTGCCGGTGCTTGGTCATGCGACCTGGCATCTCTATCGCCGCATGATCGATCCGGGCGGCGCGCCGGTGAACGAATATCACGAAATCGCGAAGGGACGGCGCTACGCGGCGGACTTCCCGGCCGCGCTGTTCCCGTGGGGACGCCACGACCGGCAGCCCTAGCGGCGTCTTTCGCCACCGTAAAGCGGCGGCTTCCGCCGCCGCGGAACCAGTTCGGCTTTGGCTCGTTGAACTTCGCCCTGCCGCCCTCCGGGCGGCAGGGTGGTGCCTTAAACAGCCGGAGCAACGATGCAAGGATCGATCGCGGCGCTCGCAACCGTGCTCCTTGCAATTCCACTGATGTTTCCGCCGATTGCCACGAAAAGTGACGAGGACGCCTCAATCGCGCAGCTCGTCGCGCGCGAGCTGACCGCGATCCTGCCGCCCGACCGTCCGGGCGGCGCGGCGGTCGCGATCCAGCTGGATGGCCGCACGCTGTTCTTCAATCAAGGCTTTGCGGATGCGGCGAACCAGCGCGCGGTCACGTCGGATTCGCTGTTCAATCTTGCATCGATCCGCAAGCTGTTCGAAACCACGCTGCTGGCACAGGCCGCCGGGAACGGCACTGTCAGCCTCGCCGATCCGGTCGCCAAATATGTAACGGAGCTGCAGCAAGGCGGCGACATCCGCCGCGTCACGCTCGGCGAGCTTGCGACCCATACCTCCGGCCTGCTGTTGCGGCCGGACTATCCGCCCTGGCCGGTCCCGCCCTTCACGCTGGAGAGCTTCTTTAAGACCCTGAACGCCTGGACGTCGGATGACCAGCACGCACCCGGCAAGCAGCACATCTATACCCATGGCGGCTTTGTGCTGCTGCACCTGACGCTCGACCGCGCGCTCGGCGCCGATCTCGACGCATCGATACGGCAAAACCTGCTCACGCCGCTCGGCATGACATCGACGGTGTTCCCGCAGCCCAACCAAAGCCCGAACGGACAACTCGCCCCGGAATACAAAGCGCGCGCCGTGCAAGGCTATGCGGAGGACGGCAAGCCGGTCGGCGAACCAGGCGACCAGCAGGGCTATTACGACTGGCCCGGCACCGGTCAGGTCTACGCCTCGGCGCGCGACATGGCCCAGTTCCTCGCCGCCAGCCTGGGCGAACGACCGCTCGAGCGCTCGCTGGCGGCGGCGATGACGCAGGCGCAGCGCGCCGTCTTCCGCATCACGCCGCGCAACAGCCAGGGGCTCGGCTGGGAGATCATCCACGAAGGCGCGCTCGACATCGTCGAGAAGAACGGCGGGCTCGACAATACCTCGACTTATATCGGCATGCTCCCGGCGCGAAAACTCGGCATCGTGATCCTGAGCAATCGCGGCGACCAGTATCCGTCCGAAGCCGGGCGATGCATCATGCTCGCCCTCGCCCACTACACGAGCGAATGGCACTATCAATGCGCGGAATAACGGGTTTTGGCGCCATCGTGTTCGCGGATTTCTGCAACGCTTCGTCGATGCCATTGCGCCAAAAATACGCTAGGTTCCGACGCTCGATTCCGAGCCAAGACCTGTCCATGACAGGATCCAGCATTGGAGGCATTGATGGGTTCGCCTAGCCGTTGGCCGTCAGCCGAACTTTCCAGCATCATCCTCGCCGTTTTGATCTCGGCCCTGGCATTCATCTTCTTCAAATATTTCCCCGACTACTCGCCCGATCGCAACTGGATCCGCGGCCTGCCCGGCTGGCTGGCGCTCGGCTACATCACGATCCAGCTCTGGATGCTGCTCGATTCAGCGCTGCGCATCCGCCCGACCAGCGTCATCGATGCAGT
This sequence comes from Hyphomicrobiales bacterium, assembly GCA_039649225.1. Lineage (GTDB taxonomy): Bacteria > Pseudomonadota > Alphaproteobacteria > Rhizobiales > Xanthobacteraceae > PALSA-894. The sequence continues at coordinate 3,740 of JBBWZU010000236.1, forward strand.
GCTGGCGATCGCGCCGGTCGTTACCGGCATCGTCTGCGGCGTGCTCTGGATGGTGGACTACCTGCATTTGTCGCTATTTCAGCTCAACGCGCTCGCGATGCTGACCGTCACTGGCGTCGTCGAATTCGTCAGCACATTGTGGGTGCGCAACGTCGTCTTGCAGCGCGGTTTCTCGGTCATGCCGCAGGGGACGAGCTAGGGCTTGCTGCACCGAACTTGCGGCGTTCTCGGCTCATTCCAGTGAAGGCGGGAATCCAGAGCCAAAGAACCGGTTCCCCGCTTCCGCGGTCGCTGAAAACTTCGGCGGACTGGAGTGCCCACCCGCCTGAGCCTTGTGCGTAGGCGGGTCGGGGGGCCGAGCGGATCATCACACGTGCCGGGAACCTCGGCCCGAACCCGCGCGTTTTGGCGGATGGATGCACGCAGCCCCGCGCAGGAAACCCAGAAGCAGAACGCCCGCACAAGGCTCGGACAGACGGCCTCGGCGCACCCTTATGCGGC
>JBBWZU010000260.1:0-5855 GCA_039649225.1 Hyphomicrobiales bacterium
TGGGCCTTGCCGACCGCACCGGATCGCTCCGAAAAGGCAAGCGGGCCGACATCATCATGGTGGACACCCGCGCGATCAATATCGGGCCGTTCACCGAACCGGCCTATATGCTGGTCGATTCCGCGCAGGCTTCCAATGTCGACACCGTTCTGGTCGACGGCCGCATCCTCAAGCGCAACGGCAAGCTGACCGCCATCGATGCCGGCGGGCTGATGGAGGAAGCCTCCGCGGCGAGCCAGGGCGTTCGGCAGCGCGCCAATTGGAAGTGAGCTCTTGAGCAATGCCCGGATGGAGCGCAGCGAAATCCGGGGATTATCTCGTCGTTCGCCCCCGCATTTCGCTGCGCTCCATGCGGGCTACAGGTCTTCCGCCGTCAGGATTCCGGCACGCCCGCCAGGCGCAGCCCTTCCAGATAGCGCTCGCGGTCGCTGTCACGGCGGAACGGGTAGACCTTGCCGAACTGTGCGACCGTGAAATGCGGCTCCATCTGGCGCAGCCGGTCGACATAGGTCTGCGCCTCAGCGCGCTGGCGTAGATGACCGAGTGCCGCGATCAGCGGCTTGTAGCCGTTGCTGAATTCGGGATTGGAATTCACCACGCGCCGGCCGATCGTCGCGGCGCGCGCGTAGTCGCCTTTGAACACATAGGCGAGCGGGTACATCGTCTCGAACAGGCCGAAATACGGATCGAACGGCGCAAGCTCGCGATAGCGCTCCAGCCGCTGCAGCGCGATGTCGGGCTGGCCGACGTAGCAGTGCGTCGGGGCGCTCAGCGCCCAGATGTAGGCGAGGTTGGGATTGAGCCGCAGCGATTGGTCGAAATAGCGCAGCGCCGTGTCGAAATCCTTGTTCAGGAACGAACAGATGTGGCCGTAGATGCCGAGCGCCTCGGCGTTCTTGGGGTCGATCTGGATCGCCCGCAGCGCCAGGCTTTGCGCCTGCGCCATCGCCTGCGATTCATCCGGCGCCCAGCCCTGGCCCACATGGAACACCTGCCAATGGGCGGCCCAGGCCGCGATCTTGGCGTTGTCGGGCTCCTGTTCCAGCGCGCGCCGGATGAGGTCGCCGGCTTCCTCGTATTTGCCGCGCTCCATGCTGTACATCAGCGGAATGGCGCGCAGCAGCAGGCCGGTCGCGCCGTGGCGCTCGCGGCGCTTCGGCTGGCCCTCGATGAACAGGATGACCGGATCGACCTGCGCGACGATGCGCGCCGTCACTTCGTCCACCCGGTAGGGCTCATCGGCGGCCAGTTCGAACCGGTCGCTCCATACCGGCGTGGCGTAACGCGTAAGGTCGAGCAGGCGAACGCAGATGTGATGGCCGCTGCCGTTGCTCGACAGGATTCCGTCGACCACGTAGTCGAGCTCGTTGCGGCGCATCAGGTCATCGCTCTGCAGGTTCGCCGGCTGACCTCCCGCAAAGGCCATCGGCGCGACCACGTCGAACCAGCGAAAGCGCGCGAGTTCGGAGGCGACTTCCTGGCTCAGCGAAAGCGCCAGGTCGTCCGCGGGCAGCAGCGATTGGGTTCGGAACGGCAGGACGCCGACGCGCAGGCGGTTGCGATTGGCGGAGGAGGGCGCAAGTTCGGCCGCCGTCCTGCGCGCTGCCGCGGACACGACCTCGAGCCGGCCTTGCTCGGCGCGCGGGACCATCCGGATCGCGTCATTGAGCGCGCGCGTCTCGGTCGTCGGCTCGACGTTGAGTATGGTGCGCAGCGCGCGCTCGCACCGCGTATATTCCTCGATCGCCTGTGCGGGCTCGCCCATGTCGGCGAGCGCGCGCATCAGGACCCGCGACGCGCCCTCATAGGTCGGGCCGAACGCAATCAGGCGGCGGGCAATGTCGGCGCGTTCCTGCGCTTCCGGATTCGCGCGATCCTGTTCGCCGGACTCGCGCAGTGCCCGGCATTTCTCTTCAAAACGTGCCTGCTCGGCGACCAGCCATTGGCCGAAGGACACGCTGACGTCATCCAATCCTTCAAGCAGCTCGCCACTGCAGAGCGCCGCCAGGTCGCGCGCCACGTTTTGCGACGGCGCGGGCGCCATGATCGCCAGCGCATCGATCCAGCACAAATCGGCGTTCAATCTGATCGTATCGCGATCCGCGACGATCAACTCGTCTGCCAGCGGACCCAAGGCCACGATCAGTTCCCGGAATGCCTGGCGAAAGCTTGCGTGAGCCTGATACGGAGGAACGCGGTCCCACAGCATCATGGCGAGCGTCCGGCGCTTGAGGCGCTCGCCGCCGGCAAGGCAAAGGCAACCGAGGAGCGCCCGCGCCTTGCGGCCACGCGGCAGAACCTCGTCGCCGAGACACGTCGTTGCCCGCATCGGTCCGAGAATGTGGATGCGCACAATGGGGCCCGCCGTCTGGGGGACGGCATGGGACAGTGGTTCGAGCCCATCGGAGGCCAGGCGCGTCGCTGGCAACGAGGTTGGTGCGATCCGCTCTGCCGATCGTGTCATTCGTCGTCCCTCCTGAAAGCCCGCGGCTCCGTTCTGCGCTCAGTATCGCAGTAGTCGGGGCTGTGTGGCCTGCGGTTGCAAGATACCAAAGATTCTCTGCCGCACAAATAAGGCGGAAAATCAAGCCGGCCGCGAATCTGCGCTTGTTTTTTCGCAACCGCAATCACCGGCTGCTGCTTTGCCTTCCACTTTCAAGCTGCCGTATAAGTTGAGGTGTCGACGCCAATTCGGGCGCGATCAACACCTTCAGGAGACAGCCATGCAGACGACCCAAGTTCCGGCTCGCGACATTAACGATTCCGGCAACGTCAAGCTGGGCGGTTGGCGCCCGAGCCTGCCGTCGACACAGACCGTGCCGGCCGCGGTGAAAGACGCCGGCAAGGTGCATCTCGGTGGATGGAGCCCGAGCCTGCCGGCGGCCAAGAGCGCGCCCGTTGCCGTGAAGGATGCCGGCAAGGTGCATCTCGGTGGGTGGAGCCCGAGCCTGCCGCGCAAGGCTTAAAGACCATCGATAGCGTGAGCGGTGCCTCGTTGATGTCGCCCGGGCCTGCTGATCCGGCGATGATGCCTCGACATTGAAAGCAGGGGCCAGAGCGGGAGACCCCCCGTCCTGGCCACTTTGCTTGCGGTAAGTTTTTGCATTGCCGTGCGGTGGTCACGGCCTATCAGCATTGTGAAGCTTGCCCGCAATGAGCCGAGAGCAGATTTCGCTACGCTCCATGCGGGCTACAGGCGTTATCGTTCACACTCTCAATTACGTATACGGCGTTGACGATCGGGACCGACGAGACCGCGCTCGACGTGACGGCGGTCGGGGGAGGCGGACCTGGTCCTCTTTTTGGTCGACCGGTAGCACGCATTCTCCCGCGCCGGCACGATGAGCGGGCGATCGTCGAAAACCCGCCGGCCTTCGGGTAAAGGCCGGCGGCGAATTTCGACACCTCAGTTGGCTGTCGCTTTGGAGCTCACGCTCTGCGCCGCCTTGACAATGAGCGCCGCAACAGCCTCCGGCTTCGAGATGTAGATCGCATGGCTGCCTGCGGCCTCTGCGACAGTTGCGCCGGTGCGCGTGGCCATCTGACGCTGCGCAGGCGGCGGGATCATCTTGTCCTCGGTCGCGACCAGATACCAACTCGGCTTGGTCTTCCACGCGGGCTCGCTGACGGCGCCGCCGAGAGCACCAACACCCCAAGGCACCTGAGAGTCGGCGAGAAACGCGGCCTTTGCCTCACTGACGTCGGCCGCGAATGACGCGCGGAACTTCGCCTTGTCGAGAAACAGGTAGCCGTCCATCGGCGGCAGGATCGGCGGGACCGGCGCGCCGGGAGGCGGATTTGCGATGAGGGACGCAACCGACTCGCCCTTGTCCGGGGCGAAGGCCGCGATGTAGACGAGCCCTGCGACCTTCGGGTCCGTGCCGGCTTCGGTGACGACAACCCCGCCATAGGAATGACCAACCAGCACGACGGGCCCTGGCACTTGCGCGATCGCGAGCCGCGTGGCGGCCACATCATCAGCCAGCGATGTCGTCGGGTTTTGAACGATGCTGACGTTGTAACCGTCCTTCTTCAGGACGTTGTAGACGCCTTCCCAGCCTGCGCCGTCGACGAAGCCGCCGTGCACGAGGACGATGGTTGTTGCTGAAAGTCCGGACATCACATTTCTCCCTTCAATGTTGCTGCGCGTGAGCAGCGCACTTGGTGATCCGCGATGCCGTACTTGCCAGATTTCGATGTAGCTGATTAGTTCCGTTTGTCGGTCATACCCCTAACCATTCAGCTAGGTGTCGAATGAAGTGGACGGATCGGGTCGGTCGCCGCGTCAAGCTGCGCGACCTTCACATTGCGCTCGCGGTCGCGGAGGCGGGCAGCATGACGCGGGCGGCGGAAGACTTGGCTGTGTCCTATCCGGTCGTGTCCAAGACGATTTCGGAATTGGAGCGCACGCTCGGCGTCAAGCTCTTCGACCGCAGCATCTCGGGAGTCGAGCCGACGCACTACGGCCGCGCGTTACTCAAATCGGGCGTCGCGGTATTCGACGAAATGCGCAAGGGCCTGCAGCAAATCGAGTTCATCAAACAGCCCGACGCCGGCGAATTGCGCATTGGCTCTTCCATTGTGACGGATGCCGGCTTGCTTCCAGCGGTCATCGAACGATTTTCGCAGGAGTTTCCGCGCGCGGTGGTTCACGTGCTGCCCGAAAACATCGCGATTCAGCAATACGACAATCTGCGCGATCGAAAAGTCGAGCTGGTTTTGGGGCGACTCCCCACGACGATGACCGAGCCTGACCTGGTCGCGGAGACGTTGTTTGATGAGCCGAACGTCGTCGTCGCCGGCTCCGAAAGTCGTTGGGTGAAGCGGCGAAACCTGGCGCTTGCCGATCTGATTGGAGAGCCATGGGTGCTGGCGCAACCCGGCAGCCTGGCGAGGTCGCTGCACGAGGAAGTGTTCCGAAACAGCGGCCTTGAACCTCCGTCTGCAACGGTGCTGACGGTGTCGCTCCATCTCTACATGCGGCTGATCGAAACGGGGCGTTGGCTTGGTCTCGTTCCCGCTTCCGTCATGCGCTTTGATGGCAAACAGATGCACCTCAAGGTTCTGCCGGTGAAAACTTCCTCGCCTCCGGCGCCGGTCGGATTCATCACGGTCAAGGATCGCACGCTGACTCCGCTGGCGGAGCGTTTCATCGCGTGTACCCGCGAAGTCGCCAGCTCGGATACCGGCCGCGCGTCAACGCGGCGCAGGTAAATGTCCGTTTCTGTCACGGATTTCGGACGCCGACCCTCGACATGCGCGGCACCGTCAATCATCGGGCCGGCATCCCTTCACAAGAGCAGATATTGTTCGTCAGGCTAGCCCTGTCCTGAAGACGGCCGAACTCGTGATCCGAACCAGACGACCTTGTGACGGTCGCAGCCGCACCCCTTAGTTCTGCTGAAAACGCCGCCACCGGCCCGGACTGCAGCCCTCGACTTTGGCAAAAATCCGGGTGAGGTGGCTTTGATCGACGAAACCGCACGCCAGGGCAGCGCATGCTCCCGTTCCTCATGGAGACCATGGAGACCAACATGACCGCCACCTCGCCCGAACAGAACAAGGCGCGCGTGCTGCAAGCCTTCGATACGCTGTTCAATAGACGCGACTACATCGCGGCGGAGCGGTTCTGGTCAAAGACCTACATCCAACACAGCGCACACATTCCTCCCGGCCGCGATGGCCTGTTCAATCTTGTTCGCGGCCTTCCCGGCACGCTCCGTTACGAAAATCACCTGATCCTCGCCGAACGGGACTACGTGATCGCGCACGGGCGCTTTTCGGGCCACGGCCGTCCAGCGTCATGGATCGCCGCCGATGTCGTGCGCTTTGAAGACGGCAAGCTCGCCGAGCAC
>JBBWZU010000266.1:0-12249 GCA_039649225.1 Hyphomicrobiales bacterium
GCGGACGAGCGCTTTGCGATGTGCAGCACGTTCAAGCTGCTGGCCGCCGCCGCCGTGCTGACGCGCGTCGATGCCGGCAAGGAGCAGCTCAGCCGCCGTGTCACTTACGCGAAAAGCGACCTCGTCACCTATTCGCCGACCACGGAGAAACACGTCGATGACGGCATGACGCTGGCAGACCTGTGCGAAGCCGCGCTCACGCTCAGCGACAACACGGCCGCCAATCTGCTGCTGGCAAGTCTCGGCGGGCCGCAGGGCTTCACCGACTACGCGCGTTCGCTTGGCGATACGATGACCCGGCTCGATCGCATCGAGACGGCGCTGAACGAAGCAACGCCGGGTGACCCGCGCGACACCACGACACCGGCCGCGATGCTGGCCAACATTCGCGCGCTCGTGCTCGGCGACGCACTGTCGGAATCCTCGCGCGCTCAACTCAAGGCCTGGATGCTCGCCAACAAGACCGGCGGCGGTCGCCTGCGCGCCGGCCTGCCGGGCGATTGGGCCGTCGGCGACAAGACCGGCTCAGGCGAGTTCGGCACCACCAACGACGTCGGCATCATCTGGCCGCCGGGCCGCGCGCCGATCGTGGTGACGATCTATTTCACCGAGACCAAGGCAGCGCTCGAGCAGCGCATTGCCGTGCTGGCGTCGGTCGGACGCGCCATCGCGGATGCGGCGCGTCGATAGAAGCCGACCGGTCGCGACCGGATCCGTGCAGCTAACCCTGCGGGGCGTCCTCGCTTGTCGGCGCATATGACGTTGCGTAATCTCAGAACGAGCCGATTCTAAATCGCTCGTACCGACCTGGGAGGACTTTGCATGAAATCGACTTTCCTCGCGCTGCTTCTGGCGGCATCCGCGCTCACCACCACGGCCGCCGTCGCGGCGACCACCGACGACGTGAAGTGGATCAACCAATGCGTCACCGACAACAAGGACGAGGGCGCCAGGGAGGACGTGGTCCTGAAGTACTGCACGTGCATGAACAACAAGATGGACAACAACGAAACGCGGTCGATCACGCAGTGGGAAAAGACCCACGAGAGCGAAGCCAAGGCTTGCAGCAAGGCGGCCGGCTGGAAGTAGTTCGCCAGATCCGCGGGCTTGCGATCACGCGAGCTCGCGGAAAAATTCGATCACCTCGCGCGCCAGCGCTTCGGGCTGCTCCAGCGCGGCGAAATGTCCGCCCTTCGGCATCGCGGTCCAGCGGCGGATGTCCACATAGGTCTTCTCGGCGAGCGAGCGCGGCGGGCGCAAGATTTCCTTCGGAAACTCCGCATAGCCGGTCGGCGCCTTGACGGTCTCGCCGTCGGGGATCGGCCACGGCCCGTGCGAGCGCACATAGTAAGGCCAGAACGACGAGCCGATCGCGCCGGTGAACCAGTAGAGCGAGATATTGGCGAGCATCTCGTCGCGGCTGATTGCATCTTCCGGGTCGCCGCCATTGTGACTCCAGGCGTAAAATTTCTCCACGATCCAGGCGGCAAGGCCGGCGGGCGAATCGGTCAGGCCGAACGCCAGCGTCTGCGGCCTGGTCCCCTGGATCCACTGGTAGCCGGTCTCTTCCTTGAGAAAATGATTGAGCTGGCCGAGATAGATTTCTTCTTGCGGGTTCGGATGCTCCAGCATCTTCGGGTCGCGCCGCACGGCGAGCAGATTGAGATGGATGCCGGTCAGGCGCTGCGGAATGCGATGCCCGAGCACGGACGCGACGAAGCCGCCCCAATCGCCGCCCTGCACACCGAAACGCTGATAGCCGAGCGTCGTCATCAGCTCCGCATAGAGATCCGCGATCTCGGTGATGCCGAAGCGCTGCTGACCTGGTTTGAACGAGAGCGTGTAGCCGGGCAGCGAGGGCGCGATCACGGTAAAATGCTCGGTCAGCAGCGGCAGAATCTTGTGAAACTCGAACACCGAGCCCGGCCAGCCGTGCGAGATCAGCAGCGGCATCGCATTGGAGTTGCGCGAGGACGCATGAATGAAGTGCAGATCGATGCCGCGAATGGGAAGCGTGAACTGCCGGAAGCCGTTCAGCTTTGCCTCCCAGGCGCGCCAGTCAAAACCGCTCTGCCAATAGTCGGTGAGCGATTTCATGTAGCGAAGACTTGCGCCCGTGGACCAAGGCGGCAGCGGCGGCTCGTCCGGCCAGCGCGTGCGCGCAAGCCGCGCGCGCAGCTCGGCGATGTCGGCGTCGGGAACGTGCAGCGTGAACGGTCGGGGCGCGCTCATCGGACGAGTTTATTCCAGATCGCGCGCTCGCGTCATCCAGGAACAGGAAGCCCCAGCCGTGAAGCCGGGGTTGAGTTGAATCGCATGCGACGTTCTCGACTTGCGTTCTAGTGATGCCAGAACAGCGCGAGCAGCAGTATGATCGGCAGCGGAACGCCGAGCAGCCAAAGCAAAGCACCCCTTCCAAATCCCATGACAATTCTCCTCAGGTCGGTGTTTGGTTTGTGCGATTCCAACGCGGGGAGTGCGCGATAGTTCCGACTGAGCGACCCACCGGAAGTGGCGCAAGGGCCACACCCGGGACCGCATTCGCCAACGGTAACCGGACCGAAAGCACCCCGCCCTATTTTGGGCGTACGGAACCCGGATGAACGTGCCCGGGCGTTGGAAGTATCGGGATGGCGCGGACAGCAATCGAGTTGAGCAGACCGGGCCATGGGAGCTCGTTGATCGCTCCATGACGTCGCGCCTGATCATCAAATCCGGCCTGGTCGCGCTCGCGCTGCTGACGCTCGCGGGTTGCGCCGCGATGCCGCGCGTGCCGTTCACCAAGGAACAGCAGGCCGCCGCCACGATCCCCGATATCCCGAACGCGCGCGTATGGTCCGACGACCGCGCCGACGTGCTGCTGGCGCGCGCGCGCTCGGAGGTGTTCTCGCGCGCCGCCGCCCGTACCCGTGCCGTCGACGTCCTGGCACTCTCCGGCGGCGGTTCCAATGGCGCCTTCGGGGCGGGCCTGCTGGCCGGTTGGGCGGAAAAAGGTACGCGGCCGCAATTCGCCGTGGTCACCGGCGCGAGCGCGGGCGCGCTGATCGCGCCATTCGCCTTCCTCGGGCCGGACTACGATCCGCTGCTGCGCAGCCTGTTCTCCGAAGGCATCGGCGAGGAGCTGCTGCAGATCGACGGTTTCTCGGCTTTGTTCGGCGCGGGCGTGTTCAAGACCGAGCCGCTCAAGCGGCTGATCGCACGCTATATCGACGAAGCCATGCTCGAGCGCATCGGCGCCGAATATCGAAAAGGGCGCAAGCTGCTGGTCGTCACCACCAACATCGATGCGCAACGCACCGCCGTATGGGACATGGGCGCGATCGCGGCGAGCGGCGCACCGGGCGCGCTCAGCCTGTTCCGCGACGTGCTCACCGCCTCGGCCAGCGTTCCGGGTGTCTATTCGCCGGTGCTGATCAACGTGGAAGGCGAAGGGCAGCGCTTTGCCGAGATGCATGTCGACGGCGGCGTGCGCGCGAACCTGCTGGTCGTACCGGAGTCGCTGCTGCTCTCCAGCATTCCGCCGCAACCCACCGGCGTGCATCCGCGCGTCTATATCGTGCTGAACGACAAGGTGGAGCAGGACTTCGAAGTGGTCGAAGGCAAGGCGCTCACGATCGTGGCGCGCTCGTTCACCACCGCCGTCAAGGCGAACACGCAGAATACGCTGATCGCGACCTACGAGTTCGCGCGCCGCAACAAGTGGGATTTCAACCTCGCTTCGATCAAGGGTGACTATCCGACCACGACATCGCTCGGCTTCGATCGCGCCTACATGCAGCAGCTTTATCAATACGGCTACGAGCAAGGGCGCGGCGGCCCGCCGTGGCGCAAGAATTTGCCCGCGACTTACACGGCGCCGAGCACGTCGCCACAGCCGCGCGTCATCCCGGCGAGTACGGTCGCGCGTTAGCGTACCACACGGTGTACGCGTTATTCCCTATGGGAATGGTTACCAATGGGTAACTGCTCACCCCTTAGGCTGCGGCGAATCGGCCACGGCTGCCGGGCCGGCCTTCGGTGGGGGATTTCTCGACATGCGGTTACGGATTTCCGGGCGTCTTTACGCGCTCGTCGGCCTGTTCGCGATCGGCAGCCTGCTGCTCACCGCCGCGCTCTGCTATCTGCAGAGCCAGCGCCTGATGGACGCGCGCGTGCGCCAGCTTTCCGCCGTGGTCGACGTCGGGATCGGCATCCTCGATTCCTACAAGAAGCTGGCCGACAGCGGCGTGATGACCGTCGAGGAAGCGCAGAAGCGCGCCATTACGGAGATCGGCAATCTGTACTACGGCCCGAGCCGCGACTATTACATCGTCTACAAGCACGACGCCGAGTATACGATGCTGACAACCGGCGGCAACAAATCCCTGATCGGCAAGCCGCAGATCGACTCGAAGGACCGCACCGGCCGCCTGTTCACACGCGACCTCGCGCGCGCGATCGAGACGACCGGCGAGAGCCTCAACCCGATCCTCTGGGCGCGGCCGGGCACCGACGTGACGGTCGGCAAGACCAATTTCGGCAAGCTCTATCGCCCTTGGAGCCTTGTCGTCGTGTGCGGTGTGTTCGCGGATGATCTCGCCGCCGAGACATGGTCGACGATCTATCAGGCCGGTGCGGTCGCGCTTGTGCTGATCCTGGCGCTGGGAGCCATCACGTTCTGGATCGCGCGCGGCATCTCGACCCCGCTGGGACGCCTGCGCATCTCGATGATGGAGCTGGCCGAGAACAAGCCGATCAGCGGCGCGATCGATAGCGCGCGCCACGACGAGATCGGCGAGATGGCCCGCGCCGTCGAAGTCTTCCGCGACAATGCCGCGCAGCGCGCAGCGCTCGAGGAGAAGACACGCGCCGAGGACGCGGGCCGCGTTGCAAGGCAGGCGAAGGTCGATAGACTCATCGCCGACTTCCGCGCCTCGATCGGCACCGTGCTCGAAGCCGTCGATGGCAGCATGAAGCGGCTCGACAGCACGGCGCGCACGCTCTCCGGCGTTGCCGGCGAAGCGACCTCGCGCGCGGCGGCCGCGGCCGGCGCGTCCGAACAGGCGGCCAGCAACGTGCAGAGCGTTGCGGCGGCGGCCGAAGAGCTTGGCACTTCGGTCGACGAGATCGGCCGCCAGGTCGGACAGGCGAATGCCGTCGTCAAGGACGCGACCACGCTCGCGGCGCGCACCAACACCGACGTTGCGGCGCTCGCCGACGCCGCGCAGAAAATCGGCAACGTGGTCGAGCTCATCCGCGCCATCGCGGAGCAGACCAACCTGCTGGCGCTCAACGCCACCATCGAGGCGGCGCGCGCGGGCGAGGCCGGACGCGGGTTCGCAGTCGTGGCATCGGAAGTCAAAAGCCTCGCCAGCCAAACCGCCAAGGCGACCGAAGAGATCAGCGCTCAGATCGCCGGCATTCAGGGCTCGACCAAGAACGCCGTCGACTCCATCGCCACCATCGCGACCACCATGGACGAGATCAACCGCGTCACCTCGGCGATCGCCACCACGGTCGAGGAGCAGACCACGGTGACGCGCGAGATCGCCCGCAACGCCTCGCTCGCCGCGGAGGGCACCGGCACGGTCGCCAGCAACGTCACCGAAGTAACAACCGCGATCTCGGAAGCCAATCGCTCTGCCGAGGACGTGCTCGGCTCGACGCAGGAACTCACCAGCGCGGCGAAACGATTGCAGACGTCGGTGGACAGCTTCCTCGCCGAAGTGGCGGCGTAACGCGCCAGCTGTCGGAACTAGACATCATCCGCCGCCCTTGCGGACGGCGGATGATGCCTTCAACGGCAATCCAGAACGTCAACGCAATATCTAGACGGTCGTGATGTGGTCGATCGGGCTGATGTCCCCGACGAAGCGCAGCAGATCCGCCATGGTGAATTCGCCCGGCGTCCTGGACGGAAGCGTCGGCTTCCAGTCCTTCCCCTTGCGCCAGAGATACGACTGACGGTCGCCGTGCACGATGCCGATGAAGACTTCGGCCACGAGGGTCGCACCGACCGGACCCAGTCGCTCGCTCTTGCCGCGCTGCTCCGCCTCTTTGAGGATGTAGTACCAAAGCGGTGTGTGCTCGTGCAGGCCGTGCTTCTTGGCGACCTTGCCGTCGTCACCCTTCGCGATCTCGTCGGGCGTGAGCGGGTTCTTGATGCCCATTGCTCTGGCGACGTCTTGTCCGGATGGCAACCCGAGCAGCACACCGCGCTTGAGATTGCGGAACGGAAGGCTGCCGCCATTGCCCGGTAGCGTGTGCAGTGTCTGTACGATGAAGGGATCAAGTGTGCGCGACAGATTGAGCGGCACGCCGTCCGGATTTTTGTCCAGCACATTGTAGAAGCGGCGCCAGTCGATGATCCAGTTGCTCGGCAGCTTCGGAACGTGGAAGCCGGGAATCTTTCCGGCGAGTTCGCCGGAGATGATTCCGGACAGGCCCGTGAAGGTGAACTCCAGTTCCAGCGTCGCCGGTCCGCCGTCTCCATCCTTCGTGAAGATGCGGTTGTGGCTGTAGGCCTGCCGCACCATGCTGTGTCCCAGACGGTACGCCGCGCCGGAGAACTCGACCGGCATATAGGGCGTCGTCTTGAAGCGGTAGAAGCGCCGGCCCTGCTCGAGAATCCGCGCGACGATTCCCTTCTCGGTGATGCGCTCGACGAAATCGTGCAGCACCATCCATTGATAGTGCCAGGTGACGATCTCGCGCGCTTCGCTGAAGACGGTATCCGCGGGCTTTCCAGCCGCGATGAGCTGGTCGCACACCTTGTTGTGAAATTTCAGCATCGCGAGGTGCGTCTGCGCGACCAGAAGATTTTCGTCGTTGCGATGATCACCGATGAGCGCGAAGCCTTCCGGACTGCGCGGCAGATCGTTCGGAAACACCTCGGTCAGATTTCCGGGCCCGCCGGGCACGGTCTGGCTGATGAGAAACTTCGGCCCCGGAGTCTTGCCCTCGAAACCCGGCGGATTGCGCGCATAGAGCTGGCGGCTGCCATCGGGGCCTAGCCCATAGACCGAGTCGAGATCGAGCGCCGGGGTGCGGAAATTCTTGATCGCGTTCGGGTCATCTTCCTTCTCGCCGAACGACGTCAGATCGAGGGTCAGATCGTGATCGACGAATTGACCGAGATAGGTGAAACCGGCGGGCACGTTCTCGTTGTTGCCGGACGTGCCGCTCGGGTTCGGATCGAGCATCACGGCTGCGAGTTCTTTCAACGCGTCGTCATCGACCGCAAGCGGCCTGAGGTCGGGAAACATTTTCCCAAACATTCCGGGATCATCGTGACCGGACAGCGTGTCGAGAAATTCGCGTGTCGGGTGACGGCCAGCTCTGCCGTGGCCGGGCTTCAAGTTCACTTCGTTTGCCATCGCGTACTCTCCTGCTCGGGGAAACCTGAAAGGGTCAGTGTGAACCGATGAAGGCGTGGAGATTGCGAACAACCGTCTGAGCCTGTTCAACAGGCCAGTCGCGCTTGCGCTTTGCCGCGGCGCTCGATCTCGTCGAGCAACCGAAGGTAGATGGGCATTGTATAAGGCGGAAGGTCGGATGCGCTGCGTGAGGCAGATCACACAACACGCCGGGATTCATCACCGGCCTTGAGTGCGCGATAGACTGAAAGCCGCATTGCCGGCGGTTATCTCGCGATCGCCGCGCACGCTTGCGTCAAAACGCCACTCACGTCCTGCGCGGCTCGAACTCCCGGCGCAGTTCGGCGTCGGTGTAAAAGTTCACGCCGCCGTCAATATCCTTCACCAGCCACTCTTCGAGATACACGATCTGCGCCCCGCTGCGACGCTCGTGCCGGAGTTCGAGCTTGCCGTTCTCGCCGCGCTGCAACGAGCAGGAGCTCTGCACCCAGGTCGGCCATTCGTGCAGCGGCTGGCCGAGAAATTGCCACGCAATGAGGGCCGAGGTGGTGGGGCGGGGATAGAGAAGCTGAGTGGTATTCACGGTCTTCTCCGATTCGCGGATCTCTATTGCAACATAATGCATTGAGGGCTGAAAAGTTGTGGCCATGCGTTCCGCGAGGCCACGCCACGCTTTTACGCAAGGTGTGGCTTGCCGGTCGGCAGTGACGCCGGTCTTCGGTGGGGTACTGCTTGTGCGCTGAGTTACCTTACCCGACTACACCGGCCGCTCGCCCTTGATGGTCACACGCGTGCCGGCGCGCGTGTGCGGCCAGTAGTCCCACATTGCGCGATGCTGGGCGCAGCGATTGTCCCAGAATGCGATCGCATTCTCGGTCCAGCGGAAGCGGCACTGGAACAGCGGGTTTTCCGCATGGCTGTAGAGATAGGCCAGCATTGCGTCGCTCTCGTCGCGCGGGATGCCGATGATGTGACGGGTAAAGCCGCGATTGACGTAAAGCGCTTTCCGGCCCGTCACCGAATGCGTGCGCACCACCGGATGCTCGGCACTGGGATAGACCGGCTTGTCGGCAACGCCGGCATTGGCATAGAGCCCGCGATAGGCCGGCTCGCCATCATGCAGCGCGACCAGCCCATCGAGATAGGTCTTCATGCGATCCGACAGCGACTCGTAGGCCGCATACATGTTGGCGAACAGTGTATCGCCGCCGCGCGGCGGGCACTGGCGGATATAGAGGATCGAGCCCATCGGCGGCTCGCGGTCGCATGACACGTCGGTGTGCCAGCCCTCGCCATTGGCGCGCGGCGAATCCTTGTCGGCATAGATCTTCATCAGTGCCGGGTCTTCGGGCTCGTGGGGAGCGGCCGGATGGATGTGCAACTCGCCGAACTTGCGCCCGAACGCGAGATGCTGCTGCGGCGTGATGCGCTGATCGCGAAAGAAAATCACGAGATTTTCGGCGAGCGCGCGATGGATCTCGTCCATCTGGCGGTTCGGACGCGCATCGTCGGAAACCAGCCTGCCGAGATCGACGCCGGTGATCTCCGCGCCGATGATCGGGGTGAGCTTCTCGACGCTGATGGTCTCGTAGGGCTCCTCCTCGCCCGCGGCGTGGCGGTAGCGAGGCCCCTGCTTGCTGGCGAGCGAGGACATGTTTCCTCCGTGTGTTGGCTGGCGCGCATCGTAGCGCGGACGGCTCGCGGCGCAATCCGCGCTGCTTGGGATTTGGGTTCGTTTGGCCAAAACGAACCAATCGTTGTATTTCGTAAAATCACATAATTGACACATGTGTATCGTCGATATACACACTGTGTCACCTGAGGGTGTCGCCGCGATGGGAAAATACGAACCGCTCGGACAATTCCTGCGCAATCAGCGCACACGCGAGGTCGCGCTGACGTTTCGCGAAATCGAGAAAATCACCGGCGTGAAACTGCCGCCGAAGGCACAGCACCAGCGTGCATGGTGGAGCAACAATCCGTCCAACAACGTCATGACGAAGGTCTGGCTGGAGGCGGGATTTGAAAGCGCTCGGGTCGACGTGGAAGCGCGCAGACTGGTGTTTCGCCGGGTTGGCGGCGCGCGCGAGGAAAACGTGCCGCGGGCGCCGGCACCCTCATACGCGAGCAAAGACGGCCGGCATCCGGCGTTCGGCGCACTCAAGGGCATCACCTTTGTGCGTCCGGGCGTTGACCTGACGGAGCCGGCGGATCCGGACTGGGGCAAGGTTTACGATTGAGATGCAACCGCTGCTTCTCGACACGCATGCGGCGATCTGGCTGGTCCGCGGCGACCTCATAGCGGCGGCTTCGGCGACCATGGACGAGGCCGCACGCACCGGCGCCGCTACATTCGTATCGCCGATCACGGCCTGGGAAGTCGGCCTTCTCGTCTCGCTCGACCGGATCAGTCTCGGCATAGCGCCGCAAAGATGGTTTGCGCGCCTCCTTGGCCTCCCAGGCATGCGGCTTGCCGAACTGTCGCCCGACATCCTGATCGCCTCCTCATTCTTGCCCGGCAAGCCGCCGCGCGATCCCGCCGACCGCATCATCCTGGCGACGGCGCGCGATCTCGGCGCGACGCTGATCACGCGCGACCGCGCGCTGCTGGCGTATGGAGAGGAAGGGAACGTCAGCGTCGCGGCGTGTTGAGGCGCAACAGGACGGCTGGCTAGTCTGTCGCCGAAGCACCTGTGACAAGGCGTTCGCTTTGCCTCGGCTTGATCGCCATCACCACGTCGCGTGCGTCATCCTTCCTGCCCGGCCTGTTCCGCTATCACGTGATGGCGGACACTTTGCTCGCCAAAAATGTCGGCTACCATGCGGAAGTGATAACCACGGAAAATGGGGCTAGCCATGGCGGATACACGCACGCAGATTGCCGCGATACTGTTCCGGCCGACGCCGGGCGGCTACGTGTATCGCGAGCCTTATCGATGGCCCTTCGGAGAAGCTCGGCACTATCTGGTTACCGAAGATCAGAAGGCCGCGATCCTGGAGACCACAGTTTCGAAACGGCCAATCCTCTCGCAGGTCATCCTATGGAGCACCTTGTGCGCGATGGTCGCTATCTCCTGCGTCGGATTGTGGGCCACCACCGGCCATGACACGCCAACCGGGATCGACACCATCGGGGTGATCGTCCTCACGTTCGCGCAAGTCATCCTGGCGCTTGCGATTCTGTTCTGGTGGAAGCGGCGCCGGCTGCGACCGCTGCTCGCCACCCTGCCGCTGACCGATTTGCGGATCACGCAAAGCGAGATGCGCGCCGCCGCGACGAATGCAATGTCCGTCAAGCAGATCGTGATCGCCGGCGTGGCGGCCGTGTTTGCCTCGACAGCGATGCTGGTCAGCGGCGCCGTTCAACTCGCGTTGCGCCAGCTGGTAGGCCTCATGTGGTTGGCGATGAGTCTCATGTTCGCCGGGCTTGCCTACTATTACTTCAAGCGGCTCATCGACCGGACCGAGAAGCCCTGAATCCACCGGGTTGATGGGGCAGTTCCGGCATCGCAGTCGAACAGCGCTCGACGCTCACCTGGAACTCATCCGAGAGAAGCAACGAACCGGCGAGGAAAGCGCGCGTGACTCACGTTGAACGCTGGCACAGCGTCATTCTGGCGGGGCCGATGTTCACGCCACTCGGCGAGAAATTGTGGATCGCCGGATGGGACTGGAATTCCTGCATCCGGCAAGCGGCGAGACCCGCGACGGCACGATGTTTCGCACCGGCCGTGGCGACGACACGACGTTGTGGGCCTGCGGTGACTGGGACCCTGCCACACACCGCGTGCGCTACGCGCGCGTGACGCCCACCTCGCGGTTCGGATTGTCGAGGTGGTGTGCCGCGAGGCGCCTGAGGGGCGCACCGAGGCGACGGTCGCTTATGCGTTCACGGCGCTGAGTGGGGATTCACGTCGTGCCCAAGCGGCGCCCGATGTCATCGATCATCCTCCTTTTAAAATCGGCGGCGATGGTCGCGCCGTGCAACGTCACCGCCTTCGCCGCAGCCCCAGTTGCCGCGCGATCACGCGATCAAGCACGCGATCCGGCAGCACGCGCGGCAACAGCCAGTTGACCAGCGGATTGCGCACGACCGGATAGCGCGTGCGCGGACGGCGCGCGGTCAGCGCCGTCATCACGGCATCCGACACGCGCTCCACCGGTAGCGCGGAGGCTTCGCTCTTGGCGACATAGTCGGACATGCGGGCGAACAGGTCGCGATAGGGGGTGTCCTCGTAGCGGCTGCCGGCGGCGCTCTTGCGCCAGATCGGTGTTGCGATCGGTCCGGGCTCGATCATGATCACGTCGATGCCGTGGATCATCAGCTCGCGGCGCAGGCTGTCACAGGCCGCTTCGAGCGCGTGCTTGGAAGCCGCATAGGCGCCGACGAAGGGCGCCGCGATCTTCCCCGACACCGACGAGATCGCCACGATGCGGCGGGGCGTTTCGGAGCCCGGCACGATCATCAGCGGCGCGAAGAGCTGCACGGTCGCGATTGCACCGAGCACGTTGACGTCGAGCATCTGGCGGACTTCGGCGAGCGGCTGATGCAGCAGCGGACCCGGGAGCGCGATGCCGGCATTGAGCAGCAAAGCGCCGAGTGGCCGGCCGGCGAGATGATCCGCCACACGATCGCGTGCCGCGGAAAGAGCTGCCGCGTCGGTCACATCGGCGATCAACGCGGTGACGGCGGCGCCGAACGCGGCACTGAGCGCTGTCGCATCCTCGGCGCGGCGCACGGTTGCGAAAACGTGCCAGCCTTCGGCAACAAACCGCGCAACCAGCGCATGGCCGATCCCGCTCGACGCGCCGGTGACGAGCGCCGTGCGCGTCGGCACAGCGGGGATTACTCCGCGGCGGTCTGCTTCACGCCGGTGCCGTAGCGCCGCTCGAT
>JBBWZU010000368.1:0-3969 GCA_039649225.1 Hyphomicrobiales bacterium
GGTGTCGCCGAGCAGAAGGTGCACTTGTTTCTGTTCGTGAAGGTGCGCGAAGGCTGGGGCGACGACCCGGAGCGCTATCGCGAGATGGGGATCGAGTTTCCCAAAGAATGAAGCATGTCCCGCAAAAGTGGGCACCGGTTTTGCGAAAAGGACATGCGCAAACGAAAAGCAAGAGTGCCTTAAAAAAGCTAGTTCCGTTGGGTCAAGAAACAAAGGGCAAGAGCGAAGGGGCGA
Organism: Hyphomicrobiales bacterium; assembly: GCA_039649225.1. GTDB lineage: Bacteria > Pseudomonadota > Alphaproteobacteria > Rhizobiales > Xanthobacteraceae > PALSA-894. Next base: position 235 of record JBBWZU010000368.1, read on the forward strand.
TGACCGGAATGTTCAAGATCATGGGCCCCATCCGATGAAGCTGCTCAATCTGCTCGCCGCACTCGCTGCTGCGGCTTTCTCGTTTGCTCCCGCGCACGCCCAAGAGGGCCCAGCGCTCGAGACCAACCAAAGTTACGTAGAGGGAATCCAGCGCTCGACAACGTCGGATTTCAAGCTCGACACCAAGGACGAAATGGCGGTGTTCGGCTTCGTGATGTCGAAGCTGCCCGAGCGCGTGAAGGTGTTCCCGACCGAGAACTATTACTATTTCGGCTTCTATCTTAACGGCATCCGCTATGCGGGCAACATCCGCCTCGATGCCAGCAACCGCGATGAAGGCAAGGCCGACTTCGGCTATTTCGAGGATACCTCGCAGTGGTACGACGACGCGGAGGTCAAGCACATCGTGCTCGACGAAGCGCATGGCGTGAAGATCGAGAAGATCGAGGATCTCGTCTATCGCGTCACCTACAAGGACAAGAGCGTGATCTTCACGCTCAACGACCTGCGCGGCGTAAAGCCGCCGGCGAGTGCGCTCGGGGCCGACGAGATCTATCTTGGGCCGATCTTCGATGAATCGGCGGTCCAGTTCTATCTGGTGTTCAATAAAAAGCTGAAGATCTTCCACTACATCCTGAATGAGCAAGCAAAAGTCCCGGACGCGTTTCTCTCACCCGACAAGACCGACCGCGTTCTGGTCGGCAAGCGTACGGGTTTTGCGTTTTACCGCGACCACCATCTCAACCGGAAAATCCTGATCGGCGCATTCGAGGGCAACATCCGCCAGAACAACTATTTCGACGGACCGTTCGACCAGTTGCCGGACAACTTCGTCGAAGGGGACATCTTGCGCCAGGTGATCCTGCAGGTGCAGCCTTCGCTCAAAGGCAAGATCGACCGCTTCGGTGGCTCGCCGGACGGCAGCGTACGGTTCATGATCGGCCCCTATATGGCGTATAAGCAGCTCAACGAGCTCAAACCGATTCACGACTGCGCGATGCGCAAGCAGAAGCAGCCGGACTACTATCGGTGCTTCGTCAGCGACGACGGGACCGGCGGCATGGTGCAGCCGTCACGGCGGAAGAGTGCGCGCAAGCCGCGCTAGCGAGAGCAAAGGTCTATATGGATTGGACCGACGAGGGAATCGTGCTGGGCGTGCGCCGTCACGGCGAGACGAGCGCGATCCTCGAGGTGATGACGCGACAGCATGGGCGTCATCTCGGTCTCGTGCGCGGAGGGGCGGGCTCGCGCATGCGCCCGGTGCTGCAGCCCGGCAATGAGGTGCGGACGACCTGGCGCGCGCGGCTCGACCAGCATCTCGGCCACTACACGGTCGAGGCGCTGCGGTTGCGCGCGGGCGAGTTCATGGTGGCGGCGCACGCCGCCTATGGGGTGACGCACCTCGCCGCGCTCTGCCGCCTGCTGCCCGAGCGCGATCCGCACGCAATCGTCTACGACACGCTCGCCCAGATCCTCGACCATCTGGACGACCGCCCGATCGCGGCCGCGCTGGTTGCGCGCTTCGAGCTGCAATTGCTCGCCGAGCTCGGCTTCGGGCTCGACCTTGAACAATGCGCCGCGACCGGCGGCACGTCGGAGCTCGTCTACGTGTCGCCGAAATCAGGGCGCGCGGTGTCGCGTGTGGCGGGCGAGCCATGGCGCGAGCGGATGCTGCGGCTGCCCGCATTCCTGAGCGACGATTGGGATGCTGCCGCGCCGGTACCTGAGCATCTGGTCGATGCTTTCAGGCTGACCGGCTTCTTCCTGGAACGCTACGTGTTCCTGCCGCGCGGCCTTGCGATCCATGATGCGCGCGCCAGCTTCATTGCTGCTGCATTGCGGGATGCAGACGCCGCGCGTGCGGCGTCTTGACGCAACTTAAGTGCAGCAAACGCGAAGAAGCACGTCGTCGTGCGATTCCAACTTCGGTATTGCCGAAGTGAATGTCCGTTAATTGAGACATTCATTGCCGTAAGGACGCTGGCGCGCGTAGGCTTTGGTCGTGGACTGGGGAGTCGAGAGACGCATTTGCGTTTCGCAAGCCAGGAGAAAAATCTATGCGCAGATTCATGACCGGACTCATGGCCGCTGCGGCGGTCGTGGTGGGGGTAACGGCAATTGGCATGCGCGCTGAAGCCGGACCTCTTCCTGCGTTCGGTGGCTTGAACGCCGCGAGCGATTCGATCGCGTCCACTGAGAACGTTCAGTACTATTATGGCGGCCGGAATTGGTGCTGGTACGATGACGGTTGGCAGGGCCCGGGCTTCTACTGGTGTGGCTATGCCTTCCGTCGCGGCTTTGGTTGGGGCGGTGGACACGGCTGGCGCGGCTGGGGCGGCGGCCCGGGTTGGCGCGGTCCCGGACATCACTTCGGCGGTGGAGGCGGCGGCTGGATGGGCGGCGGCGGCCCCGGCCCAGGCGGCTGGATGGGCGGTGGAGGTGGTCCGGGCGGCGGCGGTGGCCCGATGGGCGGTGTAGGCGGCCCGATGGGCGGTGTCGGTGGTCCGGGCGGTGGCGGCGGCCCGATGGGTGGCGGCGGCGGCGGTGGAATGGGTGGCGGAATGGGCGGTGTCGGCGGTCCCGCGCCGTCCGATATTCGCGTGAAGCACGACGTCGTGCTGCTTGGCCATCTCGACAACGGCCTTGGCTACTATCGCTTCAGCTACAATGGCAGCGACAAGTCCTATGTCGGCGTGATGGCGCAGGAAGTCGAGAAGGTGATGCCGGGTGCTGTCGTGCGCGGCAGCGACGGTTACCTGCGCGTCTTCTATGACAAGCTTGGCCTCCAGATGCAGAGCTATGACGATTGGGTTGCGGCCGGGCAAAAGCTTCCGGCGACCGCAATGTCGATCCGGCAGTAACGCTGGGACGAGTTTCGCATCGACCGTAAACAACGCGAAGGGCGGCCGTGACGGCCGCCTTTCTGTTTGATCGCGTGACCGCTTTGGTCTGGATCATCACGAGGATGACCGCGCCGCGGCCTGATACTGGCAGGACATGAGCACTTCCGCACCTTCGAGCGGCGCCACGCCATCAACGGCGACACCGCACGCATTGCTGCTTGCGGTCTTCATCGCCGCCATCTTCGCGAGCGCCGCGCTGCTGTTCGTGGTGCAGCCGATGTTCACCAAGATGGTGCTGCCGCGGCTGGGCGGCGCGGCGGCGGTGTGGTCGGTCGCGATGGTGTTCTTCCAGACGACGTTGCTCGCCGGCTACGCCTATGCGCATGCCTTGACGCGCTTTGCATCGGGCAGGGCGTCGATCCTCATCCATCTCGCCGTGATGGCGATCGCGTGCTTGGCGCTGCCGCTGCACATCGCGACCGGATGGGGACGACCGCCGGCGGAAGGCGAGGCGTTCTGGCTGCTCGGACTGTTCGCGGTCTCGATCGGCCTGCCGTTCTTCGCGCTCGCCGCCAACGGGCCGCTGCTGCAAGCCTGGTTCGTGCGCACCGATCATCCGGCCGCGAAGGACCCGTATTTTCTCTATGCGGCGAGCAATGTTGGAAGTTTTCTCGCGCTGCTTTCCTACCCCGTGATGATCGAGCCGCTGGTGCGGCTCGGCGATCAGACGCTGTTCTGGACCATCGGTTTCTATGTTCTGATCCTGCTGATCGCGGCCTGCGGCGCGCTGCTGCTGCGCTCGCCCAACCGGCTGGCGGATGCGAAGACGACGGGCCTGGACGAGGCGATAGCGCCGAGCCGGCGCGACATCGCGATCTGGGTCGCGCTGGCA
>JBBWZU010000380.1:0-15559 GCA_039649225.1 Hyphomicrobiales bacterium
CCGAAGATGCGCTGCGGCAGCGCACCGAGGAGCCCGATATCCATCGCGCCCGCGATATGCCCAAGCCCCGCGAACGCCAGCGATACGCCGCCGAGCGTCAGCGCCACCGGGTATCCGGCCATCAGCAGGCCGCACACCGCGACGACCATCAGGACCGCGAGAAGCTCGGGGAGCGGCATCATCGCGCCGCCTTGCCGCGCATCATCTGCTGCATCCTGAGCGTGACCAGCGCGCGGATCGCCTGCGCGATGCCTTGCAGCGCGAGCAGCAACGCGAACAACGGAATCAATGTCTTCAACAAAAACACCAGCGGCAGGCCGCTGGTTTCACGCGAGCGTTCCAGGATCGCCCACGATCGCGCCACATAGGGCAGCGAAAACACCAGCAACGCCATTGCGAAAGGCAGCAGCAGGAACAGCGCGCCGCACAGATCGACGAGAGCCTTGGCGCGCGGCGAGGCGCCCGCATAGAACACGTCGACGCGCACATGCCCGCCGTCCTTCAATGTCCAGGCTGCCGCAAGGAGAAACAGCGCCGCGTGCGCATAAATGATCGACTCCTGCAACCAGATCGAGCCGAAGCCGAACACATAGCGCAGGAGCACGACCGCGAAGCCCAGGAGCACAATGGCGAGCGTGCACCATGACGCCGCCCGCCCGACCATGGCGGTCAGGCGTTCGATGCTTTTGACGAGACCGGTGAGACGCTGGAGCATGCGGACTGCTATATACCAGCTCGGTTTCACGGTGCCTCGACTTTGCCGCCGCGCGGAACGATATTAGGGGACGAAGAACAAGCAGGGACCGAACCCAATGTCCGGCGACCACGATCACGACCATTCACATGGCGACCACGATCATGACCACGAGCACGGCTCGGAGCTGTCCGAGATGCAGATCCGCGTCCGCGCGCTCGAATCGATCCTGACCGAGAAGGGTTATGTCGAACCGGCCGCGCTCGATGCCATTATCGAGGCCTACGAGACCAAGATCGGCCCCCACAATGGCGCGCAGGTCGTGGCCAAGGCCTGGACTGACGTTGCGTTCAAGCAGGCGCTGCTGGAGGACGCCACCAAAGCCGTCAGCACGCTCGGCCATTTCAGCCGCGTCGGCGATCATCTGGTGGCGATCGAGAATACGCCGCAGCGCCACAACATGGTCGTGTGCACGCTCTGCTCCTGCTACCCGTGGGAGATGCTCGGCCTGCCGCCGGTCTGGTACAAGGCCTCGCCCTATCGCTCGCGCGCCGTCAAAGACCCGCGCGGCGTGCTCGCCGATTTCGGCGTCAGCCTGCCGAAGGACACCGAAATCCGCGTCTGGGATTCGACCGCCGAGACCCGCTTTCTGGTGCTGCCGATGCGCCCCGCCGGCACCGAAGGCTGGAGCGAAGCGCAGCTCGCCGAGCTTGTCACCCGCGACTCGATGATCGGCACCGGATTTCCCAAGACGCCGGGGGCGCCGTCATGAACGGCGTGCACGACATGGGCGGCATGGACGGCTTCGGCAAGGTCGAGGTCGAGCCGAACGAGCCGATGTTCCACACCGCCTGGGAAGCGCGCGTACTCGCGATGGTGCGTGCGATGGGCGCGGCCGGCGCGTTCAACATCGATACCTCGCGCTTCTATCGCGAGGCGCTGCCGCCGCATGTCTATCTGTCGAGCTCGTATTACAAGAAATGGCTGCTCGGGCTCGAGGACCTGCTGGTCGACAAGGGGTTCATTACGGCCGACGAAGTAAAGGCCGGGCGCGCGCTCGCGCCACCGAAACCGCTCAAGCGCGGCAAGCTCACCCACGGCAATGTCGCCGCCACGATGGTGCGCGGCAAGTTCGACCGCCCCGCGCCCGCGCCGGCGAAATTCAAGGCCGGCGACCGCGTGCGCGCCAAGAACATTCACCCGGTGACGCATACGCGCCTGCCGCGCTACGTGCGCGGCCACATTGGCATCATCGAGCGCGATCACGGCTGCCATGTGTTCCCCGATAGCGCGGCGATCGAGGCAGGCGAGAACCCGCAGTGGCTCTATACGGTGGTGTTCGACGGCAAGGAATTGTGGGGCGCGGATGCCGACCCGACGGTGAAGATTTCCATCGATGCGTTCGAGCCGTATCTGGAGAAGGCCTCATGAGCGTTGCGGCAGCGCAGCGCGCCGCGCAGGACGTGCCCAGCATCCCGTGCGATGCCGAAGGACCGGTGTTCCGCGAGCCATGGGAAGCGCAGGCCTTCGCCATGACGCTGACGCTGCACGAGCGCGGGCTGTTCACCTGGCCGCAATGGGCCGCGACATTGAGCGAGGAAATCACGCGCGCGCAGGCCGCGGGCGATCCGGACACCGGCGAGACCTATTATCGTCATTGGCTCAACGCGCTCGAACGCCTCGTCGCCGAGAAAGGCGTTGCGGATGCCGCAACGCTTGCGCGCTATCAGCATGCTTGGGATCACGCCGCCGACCGCACCCCGCACGGCCAGCCGATCGAGCTGCGCCACCAAGATTTCCACGACTAACAAGATCGGCAATCCAGACATGACGACGGCCAAAATCGGCGCGGCGACGATCACGCGCATTGAAGAGACTTACGGCTTGTTTTTCGAAGCGCGATCCTTCTTCGCCGACTGGCGCGATGAGCTTGTCGCGGAACATCTGCCCTGGATGGTGCCGGATCATTTCGATCCGGCGAGCGGCTTTCTCAAGCTGAGCATCCACTCATGGCTGGTCGAGATCGGCGGGCGCAAAATCCTGATCGACACCTGCATCGGAAACCACAAGTCGCGCAAGGCGCGGCCGTTCTGGGACCAGCTCGACACGCCGTATCTCGCGCGCCTGGCGGCCGCCGGCGTCAAGCCGGAAGAGATCAACATGGTGATGTGCACCCATCTGCATGTCGACCATGTCGGCTGGAACACGCGGCTCGACAATGGCCGCTGGGTGCCGACGTTTCCCAACGCGCGTTATGTGTTCGGCAAGACCGATTATGATCATTTTCTTAGCCTCGACCGCGATCCGCAGAAGGGACCGGCGATCGGCGGCGCGTTGCGCGACAGCGTGCTGCCGATCGTCGAGGCAGGCCTCAGCCGAATGGTCGATGGCGCACAGGCGATCGACGAGCACCTCGCGATCGAGCCCGCGCCCGGCCACACACCGGGACATTTCGTCATCAAGCTCGACTCGCGCAGCGACAAGGCGTTCTTCTGCGGCGACGTGATCCATCACGCGATCCAGGTCTATCATCCGGCATGGAACAGCTTCGCCTGCCTCGATCAGGAGACCGCGCGCCTATCACGGCGCAAGCTGTTGAAAGACTGCGCCGGATCGGGCGCGCTGCTCGCGCCGACGCATTTCGGCGCGCCGCATCTCTGCCACATCGACCACAAGGGCGACGGCTTCATCCCGCGCTTTGCTTGACGCTGGAGCGTGTTCCGGTCATTCCCGCGTAAGAGGCTGTGAACTTTTTAGTTTTTGCGGGTCGCAATCAAACTCCCACCTCATCCTGAGGAGGCGGCGAAGCCGCCGTCTCGAAGGATGGCCGCAAGCGCCGCGTTGCCCGCCCTCGTCCTTCGAGACGCGATCCTTCGGATCGCTCCTCAGGATGAGGGCTCAGGAAGCGGGGCACTAACCCGCGTCAGTTGATGCAGCGGCCGACATCGCCGGAGGCGACCGGCTGCTCATAGGCGGCCGGCACCACCGGCCGCCCATCATAGAAAACCGAGATCTGGTTCGCGAGGCCGTAGGCCGTCGCGCCTCGCCTGCGGTCATTGAGGATGCGCGCGATGTTCCATTCGTCGTGCGAGCCGTAGCTGAACACGATCGAAGCGCGTAGGCCGTAATAGTTGCGGAATGCGCCCTTGCTCACCTTTCCCTGCTCGACCGCCTTGCGCAGCCCTTCATCGGTCGCAAGGCGCTGATCGAAGATGCTGTCGATCTTCTCCATGTCGGCCTCGCCGGTCAGGCCGAGCGCACCGGCAAAGTCCGTCGGTCCGGTGAAATAGAAGAAGTCGAAATCCTCACCGAGGCCGCGGCCTTCCAGCACCCGCGTCCACTGCAGCATATAGTCCGCGCCATTCGCCTTCGGGGGCAGCGAGAAGTCGGCGTTTCCGGGATTGAGCAGATAGATCGCCTTTTCGCCGAAGCGCTTCTCCACCCGGGCCTTGGTCTTGGTCGCAACTTCGGCATTGACGCCGAAATAGCTGCCGCCCGCCGTGGAGAGCGGAATGCTCATGTAGCCGATCGCCTTGCCGGCGCGGCGCTGCTCGGCGAGCAGCTTTCTGATCTTGGCAACATTCGCATCGATCGCGGGTTTGAAATCCGCCTCCACGCAATAGCAGATGTCGATTGCGGTGCACTCGGTCGCACGGTCGGCGCGCGCCTCTGCGGTGCAAAGAGCGCCGAACGCCGCCGTAACGACTGCGCCGGCCAAAAATCCGATTTTCCGCATGGATGATCCTTCGATGTGGCGCCATGATTTGACGCCTAGCTTCGAAAACAATTCTCGCACGACTTAAGGTTTTTACAATATCATAAAACAATCACATCTTAGAGCTAAGCTACCGGCGCGCGCACATGTTCCGGCCGCACGCCGAGGCCGAGCAGCCGCGCCGGGATGCGCCGCAGCAGCGGCCAGCGCGCCATCAGCCGCACGGCGAGCGGCGCCTGCAGCGCTCCGCTCGCCGCGAGCGCACGGCTGATGACGTTGTTCTGCAGAAACACCTGGATCGCTTGCGTCACCTTGGCGGGAAACTCGCGCCGCGCCTGCACGCGCGCAAGATCGGCTTCGCTGACGCTGCCGCGCCGCAGCGGCTCCCAGAGGATGTTCGCTGCCGCGACCGCGTCCTGCACGGCGAGGTTCACGCCGACACCACCGATCGGCGACATCGCATGCGCGGCATCGCCGATGCAGAGAAGGCCTGGCCTGTGCCAGACCGGCATGCGATCGACCGCCACCGTGAGCAGCTTGATGTGGTCCCAGTCCTGCAACTCGGCGACGCGATCCGAGAACATCGGCACGCTGTGGGCGACCTTGGCGCGGAACGCGTCCAGCCCTTCGGCGCGAATCTCGTCGATCCCGCCCTTCGGGATCACATAGGCGCATTGCCAGTAGTCGCCGCGGTCGATCAGCACCAGGATGCGACCCGCCTCGAAGCGGCCCATCGACTCCGTGGAGTCGCCGGCATGGCGCGGCAAGCGAAACCAGAGCACATCCATCGGCGCACCAAGGTCGTCGACCTTCATGCCGGCGCGCTCGCGCAACGTCGAATGGCGCCCGTCGCAGCCGACGGTGAGATCGGCGCGGATTTCGAGCGCCCCGTCGGGTGTGCTCGCCCGCACGCCGACGATGCGGCCGTCCTCCTCAATCAGATCGGTGGCCTCGGCGCGCATATGCAGATGGAAGCCCGGATATGCCTTGGCACGATCGGCGAGGAAATTGAGGAAGTCCCATTGCGGCATCAGCGCAATGTATTTGGCCTGCGTCGGCAGATGGCTGAAGTCCGCGAAGATGAAGCGCATGCCGCCAAAGTCGCCGCCGAGCGTGCGCGCCTTGGTGTGCGGCAGCTTGAGAAATTCATCGAGCAGGCCAAGCTCGCTCATGATCTCGAGCGTGGAGGGATGGATCGTGTCGCCGCGAAAGTCGCGCAGGAAGTCGGCGTGCTGCTCCAGCACCGCGACATCGACACCGGCGCGCGCGAGCAGGAAGCCGAGCATCATCCCGGCCGGTCCGCCACCCACGATGCAGCAGCGTGTGGTGATCGACGTCATCGTGCCTCAGCGTCTGGTGCCTCAGCGTCTGGTGCCTCAGCGTGCGGCCTTCCGGACCGCCCGGCCGGATGCCGGTTCGCGCTTCCTGGCCGCGGACCGCGCCGCTTTGATGACAGTATCGAGCAGCCCGGGAAAGCGCGCGTCAAGGTCCTCGCGCCGCAGCGAGATGAAGCGCGACGTGCCTTCCGCGCGCGCGTGGGTCACGCCGGCCGCCCGCAGCTTGGCAAAATGATAGGTCAGATTGGTTTTCGAGCCGAGATGCGAGAACTCGCCGCAGCGCGCTTCCCATTCGGTCTTGCGGTCCGCGAGGTCGATCACGATGCCGAGCCGGGTCGGATCGCTCAACGCTTCGAGCACGGCGGCCAGCTCGATCTGGTCGGATGGCGGGTGCGGCAGGTAAGACATTCCAATGACTTAGAACGTTCGCCGGCGGCACGCAATATCCAATAATTCAACAATCATTGAACCAGCATTGACATTCGGCCTTTCACATTCAATAGTTCAATAGATTTTGAACTTACGGAATAGAGGCGCCCATGCCGCTCGCACTGTACTGGCTCGCGCTCGGCGCATTCTGCGTCGGCACCGAAACCTTCATCATCGCGCCGCTGCTGCCGGCGGTCGCCGCCGAGCTCGGCGTCTCGATCGCGACGGCCGGGCATCTGGTGACGACCTATGCGCTGACCTACGCGATCGGCTCGCCGGTTCTCTCCACTCTGCTCGGCGCCTACAGCCGCAAGCCGCTGCTGGTCGCTTCGCTCGCCGCCTTCGCGCTGGCGAATGTCTTCGCCATGATGGCGCAGAGCTTCGCGCAGCTCATGGCCGCGCAAGTCGTGCTGGCGCTCGCGGCCGGCGTCTTCATGCCGGCCGCCAATGCGGTCGCCGCCATGATCGTGCCGCCGGAAAAGCGCGGCCGCGCGATCTCGATCGTGATCGGCGGCTTGAGCGTGTCGCTCGCTTTCGGCGTGCCGATCGGCTCGCTGATCGGCGCGTTCGCACACTGGCGCGTGAGCTTCGTGCTGATCGCGGCTGTCGGCGCGCTCGGGACGCTCGGCCTCATGCTCGGCCTGCCGCGCAATCTTCCGGGCGGGACCGCCACGCTCGCCGAGCGCATCAACGTGGCGCGCCGGCCGGCGGTGCTGCTGGCGCTCTGCGTCACCTTGTTATGGTCGGGCGGCATTTTCGCGTTCTATACGTTCGTCGCGCCGTTCCTCACCAAAGCGATTGGCCTCGACGCTTCTCTCATCCCGGCAGTGCTGTTCGGGTTCGGCGTCGCCGGTTGGGTCGGCACGCTGGTCGGCGGATGGCTGACCGACCGCAACGGCCCGGTGCGCACGCTAGGACTGGCGCTGCTGACGTTGGCATCGGTCTATGTCGTGTTCGGACTCGCGGCGCGCATCGCGCCATCGGCGGCCGCAACGGCAATCGTTTCGCTCGCATTCGTGGTCGGCGGTATCGCGGGCTGGACCTTCCATCCCTCGCAAACGTCGCGGCTGGTGCAACTGGCGCCGGATTCCGCGATCGTCGCGCTCTCCCTGAACCAGTCGGCGCTCTATTTCGGCAGTGCCGCCGGCGCGACGGTCGGCGCCTTCACGGTGTCGCACGCAACGGTGTTCGAGCTGCCCTGGGTTTCGGCCTTGGCGCAGCTTGCTGCCGCAGGCGTGCTGGCACTGGCGCTGCGGGCCGCGCGCTCCCGGCCAGTGGCGCTCCAACCGGGAGAGTAGAGGGGGTAGAAAGCCCGCTAGGCGATTCCAACCATCCGCTCGGTCGCCATGTAGCCGGCGAGCAGCGCAAGGCCGAAGATCAACACGACCGCCGCGGCGGCGACTTCGACCCCGCGCAGTGCCAGCGACCCGTAGCCGGTGCGGGTGGCGGCAAGCCGCGCCGCAACGCCGGTCGCAAACACCGTGAGCGTCGCGATTGCGGCGACCGTAATGGCGGTACCGAGCCCCATCACGAACGTTGCCGCGACGCCGGCCCAGAAGATGCCCTGCGCCAGCGCAAACACCAGCACCAAGATCGCGCCCGAGCACGGCCGCAGGCCGACCGCGACGATCGCCGTCAGGCCGCGCATCCAGCCACCCGGACCGGCAAGCTGATCCGGCGTCGGCCCATGCGAATGGCCGCAGTGCTCGTCGTGCACGTGGCCGGGCTCGCCGTGGGCGGGATGCGTGTGATCGTGGTGATCATGCGCGTGGTCATGATCGTGCGCATGCTCGTGGTGCGCATGGTCATGCCCCTCATGGGCATGGTCATGTCCGTCATGCGGGTGGTGATGCCCATGATCATGATGCGCGTGCGCCGGCGTGGCTGCGGCGCCCATGCTCTTCGGGGCGCGCAGCATCCGCCATTCGCTTAAAAATGCTCCGCCTTTGGTCCAGAGCAGGCGCGCGCCCATCGCGGCGATCAGCAGATAGCTCGCGATCTCGATCCACCACACGGCATTGTTCATGGTCTTGGCGGTGGCGCCGAGCAGCGCGGCTGCAACGCCGACGACCGCGACGGCGACCAACGCCTGCACGAAAGCGGAGGCGAACGAGAGGGTGATGCCGCGCTTCCAGGTCTCGTCATTGGCGACCAGATACGAGGAAATCACCGCCTTGCCGTGGCCAGGACCGGCCGCATGGAAAATCCCGTAGGCGAACGAGATGCCCATCAGCAGCCAGACCGCGCTGCCGTCGGTCTTGGCCTGCCGGATCGTGCCGGAGAGCATCCGGTAGAATTCGGCCTGTTTCTGCAGCAGCCAGCCGGCGATGCCGTCGGGACCGGGCGGGGGAGCCGCCGGCGCGCGCGGTGCGCCGAACGGATTTTGCGCGAATGCATCGGCAACGCCGAGCAACACGAGCGCGCCGGCGATCAGCGCGAAGATGAGAAGAAGATGTTTCGCCTTGCGCCCCCCGGCCAAGGTTGTCACGGACATTTCACCGCTATCTTGTTTGCGAACTGGGCGCCGTAGTTGGCTGACGGATCGAGATTGTTGAAGAAGGCCTCGCCCGGCTGGCCCTTCGGCGCAGCCGCAGTGCCGGCCTCTCCGGGCCGTGCGAATGAAATCTTGCATTGAGCGGGCGCGCCGACGAGTTTCACCGGCTCCTTCTCGGCGAACGCGAAATCCACGAACCAGGTCGGATCGTACATCTCCACATCGATGCTCTGCGCCTTCGCGGGCGTCTTGAACGGCAGCGTGAAGTGCAGCGTGAGCAGGTTGTCGGTGAAATCGAGGTAGTAGTCGACCGGACCGTTCAGCGGCGTCTTCTTGCCGTTGACCCGCGCGACGGTGAAATAGTCGAATTCCTTCAGTGACTCGACGTTCACCTGCGCGAGCGGGGCCAGTTCCTCGCGGGTGAACTTGCCCTTCTCCTTGGCTTCCAGACCTTGCGTCGCGAAGGTCGAGAACATGTCATCGAAGGTCCAGTTGTGGCGCACGCCGGTGACGGTCCCGTCCGCCGCGTAGACCAGCTCGCTCTTCATCGTCACCCAGACGTGCGGATGCGCTTGCGCCTCCGCGACGGCGAAAAACACCAGCGCGGCGAGGACGAGGCGGCAAAGTAATCGTGTCATGGCGAAAACCGAAGCGCGCCTAGTGTGGGGTTATCGATTCCGACGTTCGAACGAGAGTGCCGCACAGTGATGCGAACCTCGGAATCGGGACACGAGTGGCGGCGCGCCGCGACAATAGCACCGACTGAGGCGGATTGGAGGCACTTCCTCATGAATTTCCGGTAAGGCATGGCAGCCACGGGCGCCATGCAACTCTTTCGGTGCGAACGAGTTTCCCCTGGAACCGCGCCTCCCGGAGGACCCAATGGCAAATTCGAATTTTGAAACGACGATGAAGCAAGGCGGCAAGGCGATCGACGAAGCCGCCACCAAGACCGGCCAGCAGGCCGAAGGCGCCTACCAGCAGGCCAAGAGCGCCGCCTCCGACGCCTATGACAGTGCGGCGGACTATGCAGGCGACGCGCTGACCCGCGTACAGGACGGCGCCGCCGACCTCGACGACATGGTCAGCGAGCAGGTCGGCCGGCATCCGAAAGCCATGGTGGCGCTCGGCGTCGGCATCGGCTTTGCGCTCGGCATGCTGTTCGCAACGTCGTCCTCGCGCGCCAAGGAGCCCGGCTGGCGCGACTACGCGCGCTGGTAATCGTTCGGCGCTACACGCCGGCCGCGCCGCCGTCGGCGCGCGGGTCGTGCACGCCCTCCAGTGTGCCGTTCGGATGCAGCACGACGGCGCCGGCGTGTCCCATGGTGTCCGAATAGGGCGCATCCAGCACCGCGACGTCGTGACCGGCCGATAGCAGCCGGTCGATTAATCCGCCATCGTGGCGCGATTCCATCCGCAAATTGGTGTGGTCCGAGCCCCAGGTGCGCCCGAGCAGCCAGCGCGGGCGGTCCGCCGCCTGTTCGAGCGGCACGCGATAGTGCACGTGACGGGTGAACAGCGCGGCCTGCGTCTGCGGCTGGCCATCGCCACCCATCGTGCCATAGGCCATCACGCGGCCGTCCTTCAACACCGCGAGCGCCGGATTGAGCGTGTGAAAGGGTTTGCGGCCGGGCGCGAGCAGATTGAGCGCGCCTTTCTCGAGCGAAAAGCTCGCCCCACGGTTCTGCATCAGAATGCCGGTGCGCGGCAGCACACAGGCCGATCCGAACTCCCAGTAGATCGACTGGATGTAGGACACGACGAGGCCCGCGGCATCCGCCGCGCCCATCCAGATCGTGTCGCCCTTGCGGCGCGGCGCCGGCCATGGCGCAGCCTTGCGGCGATCGATCTTCTCGGCCTCGATATCGAGGAACGATTTCTCCAGATAGCGCGCCGGCGGATGCGGCAGTTCGGCCGGATCGGTGATGTATTTGTCGCGTACCAGGAACGCGCGCTTGGTGGCTTCGACCAGCCCATGGATGTGATCGAAACTTTCGGCGTCCGTGACGCGCAGCCGCTCGAACAGCGCCAGGATCATCAGCGAGGCCAGCCCCTGCGTCGGCGGCGGTGTGTTGTAGAGCGTGCCGACCTGTAGCGCGACGCTCAGCGGCTCCTTCACGCTCGCGTCGAACCGTTCGAGGTCCGCACGCGTGACCGGCGAGCCGATGCGTTCGAGATCGGCGCCGATCTCGCGCCCGACATCGCCGCGGTAGAAGTCCTGCAGGCCCGCATTGGCGAGCTGGTCGAGCGTCGCGGCCAGCGCCGTTTGCCTCAATGTCACCCCTTCGGCCGGCGGCTTGCCGTCGACCAGGAACGTCGCCGCAAAGCCCGGTGCATCCCGGCATTCGGCAAGCTTCTCGGCCGTGAGCGCGGCCTGGCTGCGCGTGACCACATAGCCCTCACGCGCCGCCTTGATGGCATTGCCGAGCAGCACGTCGAGCGGCAGCCGTCCGCGATGCGACTTGGCGCCTTCCAGTGCCAGCATCCAGCCGCCAATCGCCGCCGGCACGGTCAGCGCGGCGAGCGGCCCGCGCGGCGGGATCACGTCATGGCCGTGGTCGCGATAGAATCGCGACGTCGCCTTTTCGCCCGCCGGTCCCGCGGCCATCAGCGCATGGACGCGGCCGGACGGCTCGCGCACCAGCCAGAAGCCGTCGCCGCCGATGTGGTTCATGTGCGGATAGACAGCCGCGATCGTCGCTGCCATCGCCACCATGGCTTCGAGCGCGTTGCCGCCTTCGGCGAGGATATCGCGCCCGGCCGCGGCCGCCGCATGATGCGGTGCCGCGACGACGCCGCGGCGGTGACCGGCGGTGTGGAGGTTCATGCCGCCTCGTCCACCAGCCCGCGGCGCCTGAGCAATGCATCCACGGTCGGCATCCGGCCGCGGAACGCCTGGTAGGCCTCGGACGGATCGCGCGCCCCGCCGGCCGCATAGACATGGTCGTGCAGGCGCCGGGCGACCGCCGGGTCGAACACATCGCCGGCCTCGACGAAAGCGTTGAACGCGTCGGCGTCGAGCACCTCGGACCACAGATAGCTGTAGTAGCCGGCCGCATAGCCGTCACCGGAGAAGATGTGCTGGAAGTGTGGCGGCCGGTGACGCAGCACGACCTCATGCGGCATCTGCAAACGCCGCCGCGTTGCCATCTCGACCTCATGCGCGTCCTTCGCGCCCCCGAGGTGAAAATCGAGATCCACATAGGACGAGCCGAGATATTCGGCGGTGGTGTAGCCCTGATTGAAGGTGCGCGACTTGATCAGCCGATCCATCAGCGCCTGCGGCATGACGGCGCCGGTCTGGTAGTGCTTGGCAAAGCGCGTGAGGATTTCCGGACGATCGAGCCAATGCTCATAAAGCTGCGAGGGCAGCTCGACGAAGTCGTGCAGCACGCCGGTGCCGGAAATCATCGGATACGTGACGTCCGACAGCAGTCCGTGCAGCCCGTGCCCGAACTCATGAAACAGCGTGCGGGCATCATCGAAGCTCAGAAGCGTCGGCGCGCCCGCGGCACCCTTGTTGAAGTTCATCACGTTGAGGACGAGCGGCCGCACCTCGCCATCGAGCCTGTCCTGCTCGCGCAGGTTCGTCATCCAGGCGCCGCTGCGCTTGGAGGAGCGCGCGAAATAATCGCCGAAGAACACGCCGATGTGACGGCCGCCCGGCCCGGTCACCTCCCAGACGCGCACGTCGCGATGATAGACCGGCACATCGGTACGCGGCGTGAACGACAGCCCGAACAGCCGGTTTGCCGTGTAGAACGCCGCCTCGATGATGTTCTCCAGCAGCAAATAGGGCTTGATCTCGCTCTCGTCGAGATCGTAACGCGCCTTGCGCAGCTTCTCGGCGTAGTAGCGCCAGTCCCACGGCGCGAGCCTGAAATTCCCGCCTTCGGCCGCGGCGAGCTCCTGCAAGGCGTCACGCTCCTGCGTGACGCGGCGGCGCGCCGGACCCCAGACGGTATCGAGCAGCCCGGACACCGCCTCGGGCGTCTTGGCCATCGTGTCGTCGAGCTTGTAGTGTGCGAAGCTGTCATAGCCGAGCAGGCGCGCACGCTCGTCGCGCAGCGCCGTCATCTCGGTGATCACCGGATTGTTGTCGGTCGCGCCCTCTTTGTCGCCGCGCGCGATCCAGGCGCGGAATGCCTTCTCGCGCAGGTCGCGGCGCCCGGAAAACTGCAGGAACGGCTCGACGCTGGAGCGCCCGAGCGTCACGATATGGCCCTCAAGACCGCGCTCTTTGGCCGCGCCGTGCGCTGCCGCAACTGCAAAATCCGGCAGGCCGGCGAGATCGTCGTCACCAAGTGGCATCACGTAGGACTGCTCGTCGGCGAGCACATTCTGGCCAAAGGCGGTGCCCAAGGTGGCAAGCTGCGCCGCAATGTCTTTCAGGCGCTGCTTGGCCGCCGCATCCAGCCCGGCGCCGGCGCGGCGGTAGAGCGCATGATAGCGCTCCAGCACGCGCGCCTGCTCGCCAGTGAGCCCGAGCGTGTCGCGGCGCGCGCGCAGGGCATCGAGCCGGGCGAACAGCTTTTCGTTCAGGTGGATCTCGTTCCAGTGGCGCGACAGCGCCGGCGCCAGGTCGCGCTCGATCGCCTGAATCGGCTCGCTGGTGTGGGCGCCGGCCAACACATAGAAGACGTTGGTCACCCGCGCCAGCAGCTTGCCCGACCGCTCCAGCGCCGCGACGGTATTCTCGAAGCTCGGTACGGCAGCGTCAGCCGCGATCGTGGCGATCTCGGCGCTGTGCTCGGCCAGCGCGCGCTCGAAGGCGGGCTGGAAGTGGCCGGGCGCGATCGCATCGAGCGGTGGTGCGCCGAACGGCGTGTTCCAGGCGGACAGCAGCGGGTTTTCAGCGCTTTTCATGGGCGACACAGGCTCCGGTCTGCACCCTATGTAGCGACCAGCTCCCCGGAGGCAATCATTAACGGCGGAACCCGCCGGACTTGATCCAAACGCCCATTTCGTATTGATTGCCGCCCATGCTCGACCAGACCGCCAAGCTCGACCACAGCCGCCGCCGCATCAACTGGGTCAACGTATCCACGGTGCTGTCGGCCGCGATCCTGATCGCCGCCGAGGTGTTTGGCGCCGCCTTCGCGGGCGGCTGGGCATTCGGCAACCTGTTCGGTCTCGGCGAGTACGGCACCTACATCCTGCAGGTGCTGTTCTTCGTGCTCGGCATCGTGGTGATGGGCGCCTTCATCCGCGCCGGCATGCGCATCGAGCCGTTCACGACGCGCAACTAGCGCCGCTGATTCCTTTCCACGACGTTTACACGCAACTTTTTCAGCTAAATCGAGTCAGCACGCGAGAAATCGCTTGTTTATGACAGCGAATCTCCCTATGTCCGCGCTTGCCCAAATTCGCACGTGCCTGTGGCCACGTGTCGGTCGGTAGGTAGCGGGACAAGAGGCCCGCCAGCCGCCTGAGGAAGGTTTCTTCCTCACTACTGGACCGGCAGCCGGAAGCGAAACCGGCACACCCCGTTCTCCACGGGGGACGAGGCTTGAAGCAACGACGGAGCGGGCTTCTGTGGTCTCGCTGGCCCTCCAAAGGTCGGCACCTAAGAGGCTTGTCCATCCTTGCCGGCCGTGCGGAACGGGTTCTCCCGCTCCAATCCAAGGCAGCATCGCCGGGTGAAGAACCCTTCGCGTAACCCGTGTCTCCATCGCACGGCATCGCGAGGTCTCCTCATCCGCTGACGCCGGGCGTTTTACGACGCCTGAATTTCAACTTCGGCCGCGTTGCGGCCGGTTGTACCTTTGGAGGAGAGCGCTATGACCGCGCGTATCCGCGACTTTCTGCGCCGTACCAGCGACGACGGGCCCCGTCTCGTCGTCGACCTCGACGTCGTGCGCGACAACTACGTCGCCTTCGCCAAGGCGTTGCCCGACACGCGCGTGTTCTACGCCGTGAAGGCCAACCCGTCGCCGGAGGTGCTCGCGCTGCTGGCCAAGCTCGGCTCCTGCTTCGATACGGCCTCCGTCGCCGAGATCGAAATGGCGCTCGCCGCCGGCGCCGAAGCCGACCGCATCTCGTTCGGCAACACGATCAAGAAGGAGCGCGATGTCGCGCGCGCCTATGCGCTCGGCGTGCGGCTGTTCGCGGTCGACTGTATGCCCGAGGTCGAGAAGATCGCCCGCGTTGCGCCCGGCAGCCGCGTGTTCTGCCGCATCCTCTCCGACTGCGTCGGCGCGGAATGGCCGCTCTCGCGCAAGTTCGGCTGCGAGCCCGCGATGGCGGTCGATGTGCTGGAGCACGCGATGAAGCTCGGCCTCGAACCCTACGGCGTGTCGTTCCATGTCGGATCGCAGCAGCGCAATCCGCATGCCTGGGACCGCGCGCTCGCCTCGGCGGCCGCCGTGTTCCGCGAGTGCGGCGAGCGCGGCATGTCGCTTTCGATGGTCAACCTCGGTGGCGGCTTCCCGACCAAGTATCTGAAGAACGTGCCGACAGTGAAAACCTACGGCTCGGCGATCTTCCGCGCGCTGCGCAAGCATTTCGGCAACCGCATCCCGGAAACCATCATCGAGCCGGGCCGCGGCATGGTCGGCAATGCCGGCATGATCGAGGCGGAAGTCGTGCTCGTCTCCAAGAAGAGCAACGAGGACGACGTGCGCTGGGTCTATCTCGATATCGGCAAGTTCGGCGGTCTCGCCGAGACGATGGACGAGTCGATCCGCTACGCGATCAAGACGCCGCGCGACGGCGCCGAGACCGTGCCCTGCGTGCTCGCCGGCCCGACCTGCGATTCGGCCGACGTGATGTACGAGAAGACGCCGTATCTGCTCCCCGTGAGCCTGGAGATCGGCGACAAGGTGCTGATCGAAGGCACCGGCGCCTATACGGCGACCTACTCGTCCGTGGCCTTCAATGGCTTCGAGCCG
>JBBWZU010000396.1:0-11170 GCA_039649225.1 Hyphomicrobiales bacterium
CGGTGGAGCCGTTGCATGCGCCGGGGCTGGCCGAACGGCTCGCCGAGCTCGCCGCCGAAGAGGCAATCGAGCAATCGAATATCGGCACCAAAGGCGACTTTCCGGGGCCGATGTTCATCGCGGTCGCGCCGGTCGAGATCGAATGGCCGCAGCGCGAGGCGCTCGCCTCCGCGTCCGGCGCCAATGACAAATTGGTCTACCAGGATCTGCTGCGCGCCGCGGCAACCGGCCGCTTCAACGGGTTGCACAAGCGTTTCCTGTTCGCCTCGATCGCCGACCACATCGCCGAGCGCTTCGGCACCAAGGGTTCGCCGATCTCGCTTTCGACCGCGTGCGCCTCGGGCGCAACCGCGATCCAGCTCGGCGTCGAGGCGATCCGGCGCGGGGAGACGGATTCGGCGCTTTGCATCGGCACCGACGGCTCAGTCAATGTCGAGACGCTGGTGCGCTTCTCGCTGCTCTCGGCATTGTCCGCGTCCAACGAGCCGCCGCAAGGCGCCCCCAAGCCGTTCTCCAAGAACCGCGACGGATTCGTCATGGCGGAGGGCGCGGGCGCTCTGGTGCTGGAAAGCCTCGAATCCGCGCAAGCGCGCGGCGCGAAGATCCTCGGCGTGATGGAAGGTTGCGGCGAGATGGCCGACAGCTTCCACCGCACGCGCTCGAGCCCGGACGGCAAGCCGAGCATTGCCTGCATGCGCAAGGCGCTGAACGATGCCGGCCTCGCGCCCGAGGACATCGACTACATCAACGCGCACGGGACCGGCACGCCCGAGAACGACAAGAATGAATATCTCAGCGTCGCCGCGGTGCTCGGCGAGCGCTCCAAGAGCGTTCCGATCTCGTCCAACAAGTCGATGATCGGCCACACGCTCTCGGCCGCGGGCGCTGTCGAGTCGGTGTTCAGCTTCATGACGCTGGAACATCAGCGCATTCCGCCGACCATCAATTACAACGTACCCGATCCGACGATTCCGCTCGACGTGGTGCCGAACACTGCGCGCGACGGCCGCGTCACGCATGTCCTCTCCAACTCCTTCGGCTTCGGCGGACAGAACGTCTCCCTGGTCATGGGCCGGGAGCCTCGATAATGGCAGACACAACAACGCGCCGGCGCGTGCTGGTCACCGGCGGCGGACGCGGGCTCGGTTCGGCGATCGTGCGCATGCTCGCCGGCGCCGGCCACGACGTGACCTTCACGTATCGCTCCGCGGCGGCCGAGGCCGACGCGCTGGTGAAGGAACTTGGCGCGGCCTATCCGGCCCAGGCCTTCGCGGCGCATCAGGCCGACCTTTCCGACAAGGCCGCGGTCGATGGGCTCGCCGCCACGATCGAGAACGAAGCGCCCTACTCGGCCTTCGTGCACAACGCGGGCCAATCCTACGACACGCTCGCCGTGATGCTCGACCAGAGCAAGGCCGAGGCGGCGATGCAGGTGAATTTCTGGTCGTTCACATCGCTCGCCGCAAAGCTGGTGCGGCAGATGATGCGCGCCAAGGACGGCCGCGTCGTGGTGATCGGTTCGGTGACGGCCGAGCGCGGCAATCAGGGCAACGCGGCCTATGCGGCCTCGAAAGCTGCCCTGCTCGGCTATTCGCGCACGCTGGCGATCGAAAGCGCGAGCCGCGGCATCACGGTCAATTACGTGGCGCCGGGCTTCATCGATACCGAGATGATGGCGAAATACGGCAAGTACCGCGAGTCGATGGAGCAGCAGATTCCGGCCAAGCGCTTCGCCGCGCCGGAGGATATCGCCGGCATCGTGGCGTTCCTGTTGACGCCGCAAGCCTCCTACATCACCGGCGCCTATCTGCCGGTCGATGGCGGCCTGACCGCCGCGATGGGCATTCATCGCTAGCAAGAGTGCCTCCTTCGAAGTTATGACTGCGCCGCATATCGCCGGCCTGAAGGATTTCGTTGATGCGTGCGCTGACCCTCGTTGCCGATCGCAAGATCGAGCTTCTCGACGTTGCGGAACCGCCGGCGCCCGGCGCGGACGAGGTGCAGATCCGCATCAAGGCGATCGGGCTCAACCATCTCGATGTCTGGGGCTGGCGCGGCATGGCCTTCGCCAAGCGCAAGCTGCCGCTGGTTGTCGGCGTCGAGGCGGCGGGCGAGATCACGGCAGTCGGCGCCAATGTGACGGCATTCCGGGTCGGCGACGCGGTCACGCCCTATGGCGGCCTCACCTGCGGCACTTGCAAGGCCTGCCGCGCGGGCCGCGATAACCTGTGCGAAAACGTCAGCGGCGTGATGGGCTTCCATGCCGACGGCTTTGCGCGCGATCTCGTCAACATGCCGGCGCGCCTGGTCGTACCGGTCCCGGCCGGCGTATCGTTCCGTGATGCGGCCTGTGCGCCGATCGCGTTCGGCACCGTGCAGCACATGCTGTTCGACAATGCCAGACTGGAAGCCGGCGAGAGCATTCTGGTGCAGGCCGGCGGCTCCGGCATCGGCACCACGGCGATCAAGATGGCCAAGGCGATCGGCGCGACGGTCTATACGACCGTCGGCGACGACGAGAAGATTGCCAAAGCCAAGGCGCTCGGCGCCGATCATGTCATCAATTATCGTACCGACCGGTTCGCAAGCGTGGTGCGCAAGCTCACCGCCAAGAAGGGGGTCGATGTCGCGTTCGAGCACGTCGGCCCGGACACATTCAACGGCTCGCTGCTGTGCCTGAAGCGCGGCGGGCGGCTTGTGACCTGCGGCTCGACCTCCGGACAATCGACGGACATCAATCTGTTCCAGCTCTACCTGCAGCAATACCGCATCATCGGCTCGTTCGGCTGCACCATCAAGAACGTGCATGAGAGCCTGGCCAAGATGGCCGGCGGGCTGACGCCGGTGATCGATACCGAGGTGCCGCTCGCCAATGTGGCGGACGCCCTGGCGCGGCTCGAGGGCCGCAAGGTGTTCGGCAAGATCATCGTGACGTTCTGACGCCGAATGGCACGCAGGCCCCGATCCAAGGTAGGACGCGCGCTCAAGAGCGCGGGCGATCGCATCCTCGGCTGGCTCACCATCGCGGCGCTCGGCCTGCTGCGCCGCTTCGATCGCAAGCGCATGGCCAACATGGTCGGTCCGCTGATGCGCCATGTCGGCCCCTGGCTTCCCGAGCACAAAATCGGCCGCGCCAATCTCGCGGCTGCATTTCCCGACAAATCCGCGCGGGAGATCGAGAAGATTCTCGGCGGCGTGTGGGACAATCTCGGCCGCTATGCGGCCGAGTTCGCCCATATCGATCGCATGACGATCTACAATCCGGAAGCCGCGCAGCAGCCGGCGGACCTCGATGCGGTCTACGATCAAACGACCTGCGATCGTTTCATGCAGCTGCGCGATTCCGGAAAGCCGAGCCTCGTCTTCTCGGCGCATCTGGCCAACTGGGAACTTCCGGCCTGCGCGCCGCGAATGCTCGGCATGCCGACGTCCATCCTCTATCGGCGGCCGAATATCGGTGCAACCAGCGATGCGATCGTGGCGCTGCGCGAGCGGTGCATGGGCAACATGGTCGCGGCCGGTCTCGACGCGCCGTTTCGGCTGGGGCGCGCGCTCGAACGCGGCGATCATGTCGCCATGCTGGTGGACCAGCACACCACGCAGGGCGTCGATGTGGTGTTCTTCGGCCGATGGGCCAAGGCCAATCCGCTCATCGCCCAGCTTGCGCGGCTCACCGGCGCGCCGATCTACGGCATTCGCGCGATAAGGCTCCCCGACGGCAACCATTTTCGCGGCGAGCTCACCGAGGAAATCGCGCCCGTGCGCAACGCCGAAGGCATCATCGACGTCCATGCCACCACGCAGGCGATCGCCAAGGTGGTCGAAGGCTGGGTCCGCGAGCATCCGGAGCAATGGCTCTGGCTGCATCGGCGCTGGCGCTAGCGCGCGAGATGCTCAATAGCTCCGTCATGCCCGGACTTGTTCCGGGCATCCACGTCTTCCTTGTTGCTCGGTTCAGAAGCAAGACGTGGATGGCCGGGCATCAGGGCGTTTACGCCCGTCTTCGACGGGCTATGCCCGGCCATGACGGAGTTATATTTGAAAGTCCGATGCTCTAGAATCGATTCTGCTCATTCAGGATGAGGGCTCAGAAAACCGTCGAGCAGGATTGAGGGCACTACTTCCCGGTCTTGATCCGCGTCCACAGCCGGTTGATCAGGCGCTGGGTTTTCTGGTCATGCGCCGTGATGGTGTAGAGGCTCTTCATCGTCGCCTCGTCGGGATAGATCGTCTTGTCGTCGAGGATCGCCTTGTCGATCAGCGGACGGCTCGCGCCATTGCCATTGGCGTATGAAACCAGGTTCGAGTTCTTCGCCGCGACCTCGGGCTTGAGCAGGAAATTGATCAGCGCATGGGCCTCGGCGACGTTCCTGGCGTCCTTCGGAATCACCAGGTTGTCGAACCACAATTGCGCCCCCTCCTTCGGGATCGCATAGCCGATCTCGACGCCGTTCCGGGCTTCCGCGGCGCGCTTCTGCGCCTGCTTGATGTCGCCCGAATAACCGAGCACGAGGCAGATCTCGCCCGAGGCAAGCGCGTTGAGATACTCGGACGAATGAAATTTGCGCACGGAGGAGCGCACGCGCATCAGCAAGTCGGCCGCCTGCTCCAGCTCGGCCGGCTCCTTGGTGTTCGGATTGAGCTTGAGAAAGCCAAGCGCGGCGGCGAACACGTCGTCGGACGCATCGAGCATGTGCACGCCGCAGTCCTTGAACTTGCCGATCAGCTCGGGCTTGAACACGATGTCCCAGCTGTCGACCTTGGAGTCGCCGAGGATTTCGCGCGCCTTCTTGACGTTGAAGCCGATGCCGGTCGTGCCCCACATGTAGTTGACGGCGTACTGATTACCGGGATCGTAAGCCGCAAGCCGCCTGGCAATCTCGTCCCAGGCGTTCGGAAGGTTGGGAAGCTTGGCCTTGTCCAGTTTCTGGAACACTCCGGCCTTGATCTGGCGCTCGAGGAAATAGGCGGTCGGCACCACGAGGTCATAGCCGGTGCGCCCAGCCAGCAGCTTGGTCTCCAGAATGTCGTTCGAGTCGAACGTGTCGTATTTGACCTTGATGCCGGTCTCCTTGGTGAAGTCCTCCAACACGGTCGGATCGATGTAGTCGGACCAGTTGTAGAAATTGACGATCCGCTCCGGCTTGCCCTTGTCTTTGTCTTGCGCCGCCGCCGCGGCGATTGCGGCGATCAGCGCCATGCAGGCGATCGCCGTCCGCACCATCCGCATATCCTCACCCCCTGGAAAAAAGTTCCCGCGCGGCAAGCTACCGGTGCGCACGGCGGGCCGCAACAATGCGCGAGCGCGATGAGGTTCCGGCGGAACCTGCACCAAAATGCTGCGTTGGCGCCCCAATTGGGACGCGAGCCGGCTCTAACCAGCCGCTCTCAAGAGGGTTCGTGGGGCGCGCAATCACGCACATGGAGATGAAGATGCATAAGGGCACGATGCGTCGTGGTTTGTTGGCCCTCGCCGGTCTTGCAGGCGCTGCGGTGTTCGGCGGCGGCGCGCTGGCGGCGGATCTCAAAGCCCCGGTCTACAAAGCCCCGCCCGCAGGCGTCCTTCCGGCTGCCTATGACTGGACCGGCTTCTACGTCGGTGGACACGTCGGATACGGCTGGAGCCAAACGAATTGGCGCGACACATTCGGCCTCAACACGTCGAGCACGCCCAACGGTTTCCTCGGCGGCGGACAGGTCGGCTACAATTACCAGATCGGCCAATACGTCCTTGGCATCGAGGCTGACGGCTCGTGGAGCGGCATCAAGGGCAGCACCACTGCCTTGGGCGCGACCATCAACAATAACGTCGACTGGACTTCGACCGTGACCGGCCGCGCCGGCATGGCGTTCGACCGCTGGCTGGTTTACGGCAAGGGCGGTGTCGCCTTCGCGGGCGACCGTTTCAGCACCAACCGCTACACGCCGGTCACCACCGAGGTGACCGATACCCGGGTCGGCTGGACCGCAGGCGCCGGCGTCGAATACGCGTTCGCACCGGCTTGGTCGGCCAAGCTCGAGTACAACTACATGGACTTCGGCAGGCAGGCGGTTTCGTTCGCGCCCGGAACATCCACCGACATCGACCAGCAGATTCACGCAGTCAAGTTCGGCATCAATTACAAATTCGGCGGCGGCCCGCTCTCCGGCCGCTTCTGATCGCCGGCACCGATTTGCCAAAGCCCCGGGATCATCCCGGGGCTTTTTCGTTATGGGCTCGCCGCAAATCGCGGCGTGACGCGGCCGCGTGAACCCGATAGTAGTGCCCCAACGTCAGCGAGGGCACACATGGACACGGTATTTCTCGTCTTCGCCGCCATCGCGGCGGTCGTCGGCCTCGGCCTGATGTTCTGGCGCTGGCGCGTCGGCAAGGAGCTCGCCGTGATGGCCTCGACGGCGACGAGCGGCGCGGGCAGCGTTGCGGGACTTGCGCCCGGCACGCTCGCCGAAGTGATGGGAACCTTGCGGGTGCGCACGCCGCTGATCGCCGAGTTCTCGCAGACGCCCTGCGCCTATTACCAATCCGAGATCGAGCGCGAGGAAACCTATTACGAGCGCGACTCCAACGGCCGCGAAGAGCGCAAGACCCGCACCACCACGGTCTATTCGAACATGCAGTTCGGCCAGTGCCTGGTCGAGGATGCGACGGGAAAAGTCGGCATCGATTTCGACGGCGCGAAGGTCGAGGCGATCGGCGTCGTCAACGAGCCGACCGCGGCGCCGAACACCGCCACCGGCCTGGTCGGCGGCGTGCTGTCGGCGCTGTCCAGTTCGAACACGCGCTATCAGCGCAAGGAGAGCATCCTGCCGGCCGATATCCCGGTCTATGTGATCGGCGAGGTGCAGCCGGGCGGCTTGATCGGCAAGCACGCGAAGGAATCGAAGAACCGGCTCTTCGTCATCAGCCACAAGTCCAAAGGCGAACGCACCAAGTCGCTGAGCTCGACCGCGCGCTGGCTGCTGGTCATCTCGCTTGTGTTGTTCGCGATCGCGGCCGGTCTATTGGCCTGGGGCGCCACGAAAGGAACGGCGACGGCGGCTTTATTGAACTCCACCCTCATTCTGAGACCTGCGTAGGGGGGCAAAGCGAAAGCGGGCCCGCCACCGCCGAGTTTTATTGCGGCGGGCACGGCGCAAGCGCCTTTGCCCGCCCTATGAATCGCGGCCCTGCACCAACACTACGCGGCTTTCTTGAGCGCGCCGGCGAGGCGGTCGAGCGCGGCATCGAGCGTCGCGTCGCGCTTGGCGAAGCAGAAACGCACGACCGAGCGGATCGGATCGGTGGCGTAAAATGCCGAGACCGGGATCGCGGCGACTTTGTAATCCATCACCAGGCGCTTGCAGAACGTCTCGTCGTCCTCGTTCAGCCCGAGTGAGGCAAGATCGACATTGACGAAATAGGTCGCCTGCGCGTCGATCACCGGAAATCCGAGCGAACGCAGTCCGCTGGTGAAACGATCGCGGCTGCGTTGCAGGTCGCGGCGCATGCCTTCAAAATAGTCGTCGGCCTTGCCGAGGCCGTAGCTCACCGCGGCCTGCAGGTTCGGCGGCGTCGTGAACGTGATGTACTGATGCGCCTTGGCCAGCACGCGCAAAATGTTCGGGGCGGCGCAGACCAGGCCGACCTTCCAGCCGGTGAGCGAGAATATCTTTCCGGCCGAGCCGATCTTGATGCAGCGCTCGCGCATGCCCGGCATCGCGATCAGCGGAATGTGGCGGCGCCCATCGAACATGACATGTTCCCACACCTCGTCGCACACCGCGATGGCGTCGAACTTCTCGCAATAGCGCGCGAGCAGCTCCAGGTCCTCGCACGGGAAGATCGTGGCGGCGGGATTGAGCGGATTGTTGAACAGCACCACCTTGGTCTTGGGCGTGAAGGCGCGCGCCAGCGCTTCCTCGTCGAAGCGCCAATGCGGCGGCGAAAGCTTCACGAAGCGGGCCACGCCCCCTGCCCGCTGGACCAGCGGCAGGTAGGCATCGTACATCGGCTGGAACAAGATGACTTCGTCACCCGGTGTGATCAGCGCCATCAGCGCGCCGGCGATCGCCTCGGTCGCACCCGACGTGATCATGATCTCGCTGTCGGGATCGAAGTCGACGTTCTGCCAATGCTGGTAATGCGCCGAGACCGCCTGGCGCAGCTCCGGCAGGCCCAGCATCGGCGGATACTGATTCCAGCCATTGATGACCGCGTCGGCGGCCTTCTGGCGCACATCGATCGGTCCCGGATCGTCGGGAAAGCCCTGACCGAGATTGACCGCATCCTGCTCACGCGCAAGGCGCGACATGACCTCGAACACCGAGACGGGAAGACCGGCAAAAACAGGATTCATGAGAGGCTTCTTGCAACGGAGGCGCGGGTTCAGGATTCGGTCGGAAGGCCAGCTTCCTTCCAGCCTTTGATGCCGCCGGCAAGATGCGCATTGTATGGCAGGCCCGCGGACTGCGCCGCCAATGAGGCGGTCACCGAGCGATTGCCGGAGCGGCAGGCGAACACGACCTGCTTGCCCTGCGGATCGGGCAACGCGGCCGGATCGAACTCCGAGAGCGGCATGTAGACGGCCTGCGGATAGCGCTCGACCTCGGTCTCGTTCGGCTCGCGCACGTCCACGAGCAGGATCTTGCCCTCGGTGATCCCCTTGGCGACCTCCTCGGGATAGAGGTCGTGCACATCGTCGCGACCAAGTGCCATGGTGTTTCTCCCTGCACGCGCAAACATCTGTTGCGCCGTCATTATAGCCTGAACGGCGGTTTCGCAATCTTCACGCGGCCGCGCGACGGGAAGAGAAGATTGTTGCCCCAAATGCCGCTACACCGCGACCTGCGTTCCAATTTCCACCACCCGGCCAGTCGGAATCTGGAAGTAGTCGGTCGCGTCGTTGGCGCTGCGGGCAAGCTGGATGAACAGCCGGTCCTGCCAGCGCGGCATGCCGGATCGCGCCGCCATCTTCAACGAACGGCGCGAGAGGAAGAACGACGTCGACATGATGTCGAATTGCCAGCCGAGCTTGCGCGCGATCGCGAGCGCTTTGGGAACGTTCGGTGTTTCCATGAAGCCGAAGCGCAACGCCACCACGGTGAAAGTCTCGCTGATCGCCTCGATGCGGACGCGCTCGTCCAGCTTGACC
Source organism: Hyphomicrobiales bacterium (assembly GCA_039649225.1). GTDB lineage: Bacteria > Pseudomonadota > Alphaproteobacteria > Rhizobiales > Xanthobacteraceae > PALSA-894. Next base: position 9,132 of record JBBWZU010000396.1, read on the forward strand.
CGCGGCGTGTCGGCGGTTTCGACCGTCAGGATGACGTTCTTTTCATGCAGCACCTTGTAGTGCTTGAGGCTGTGCATCAGCGCGGTGGGCGCGCTGTTCGGGTCGCTGGTGAGAAATACGGCCGTGCCCGGAACATGATGCGGCGGCTTCTTCTCCAGCATCGCGACCAGCGGCCGCAACGGCGTTTCCAGCTTGCGGGTCTTGTCGAACAGCAAGCGGCTGCCGCGCCGCCACGTGTACATCACGCCCATCACGACGCCGCCGAGCGCGAGCGGCACCCAGCCGCCTTCCACCACCTTGAGAAGGTTGGCCGACAGGAACGTCACGTCGATGATGAGAAACGGCGCGATCAGGGCCGCGGCCGCCCAAGGCGACCATTTCCACGCCTTCCAGATGACCACGAAGGCCATCATGGCGGTGACGACCATCGTGCCGGTCACCGAGATCCCGTAGGCCGAGGCGAGTGCGGTGGCCGAACGGAACTGTATCACCAGCACCAGCACGCCAATCAGGAGCAGCGTGTTCACGCGCGGCATGTAGATCTGGCCGGCATGGCTCTCGGAAGTGTGGCGGATCTCGAAGCGCGGCAGCAACCCAAGCTGGATCGCCTGCCGGGTGAGCGAATAGGCCCCCGTGATCACCGCCTGGCTGGCGATGACGGTCGCGATCGTCGCGAGCGCGACCATCGGGAGCAGCGCCCAATCCGGATACATCAGGAAGAACGGGTTCTCGATCGCCTTCGGATTGGCGAGCACCAGCGCGCCCTGCCCCAGATAGTTCACCGCCAGCGCCGGCAACACGACGACCAGCCAGGCAAACTGGATCGGGTGGCGGCCGAAATGGCCCAGATCAGCGTAGAGGGCTTCCGCGCCGGTGACGGCAAGAAAGACCGCGCCGAGCGTCACCAGGCCGATCATGCCGTGGCTGCTGACGAAAGTAACCGCGTGCCAGGGATTAAGCGCGAACAGCACGCTCGGATCGTCGGCGATGTGATAGAGGCCCGCACCCGCGATGGCGACGAACCAGACCAGCGTGATCGGCCCGAAGAACGTCGCGACCTGCGCGGTGCCGCGCGACTGCACGGCAAACAAGACGACGAGGATGACGATCGTCAGGGGAACCACATAGGGTTCGAATGCAGGTGTCGCGATCTTGAGGCCTTCGACGGCGGAGAGTACCGAAAGCGCCGGCGTGATCACGGCATCGCCATAGAACAGCGCGCCGCTGATGGTGCCGAGCAGGACCAGGATCGGCGTGCTCTTTCCGAGCGCGCGCTGCGCCAGCGCCATCAGGGTGAGCGTGCCGCCCTCGCCATTGTTGTCGGCACGCAGCAGGATCACCACGTATTTCAAGGTCACGACGACGATCAGTGCCCAGAGGATCAGCGAGAGCACGCCGAGGACAGCGATGCGCGTGACCTCGCCGCCGCCGGTCGCCGCCGCAATGGCCTCGCGAAACGCATAGAGCGGGCTGGTTCCGATGTCGCCATAGACGACTCCGATGCTGCCGATCGTCAGCGCCCAGAAGCCCGCGACGGGATGCTCGCCATTCCCGTTCGCCGGCACGACACTCCCGTCGGGAGCCGCGATACTGTTTGCCATTTGGATGGGTTCAGGCTTCAGCCTGCTCCGATGCTGCACTGCAATATGTGCAAGGGTCGGGCTTATACAACGGACGTGGGGGCCTGTCAGCGGGCAGATTACAGTAAATCGCGCGCGGCAGTCATGCGTCGGGAACGGGCTTGTATCCACGCCGCACCGGAATTTTAATTCATTATATTCAATAGCTTACAGACAAACTCGGGCGAACCACGGGTCACACCGTGACCTGCGTGCCGACCTCCACCACGCGCCCCGTCGGGATCTGGAAGAAGTCGGTTGCGTCGTTCGCCGAGCGCGCAAGACCGATGTAAAGCCGGTCCTGCCAGGCCGGCATCCCGGGCTTCGCCGCCACCTTCAGCGAGCGCCGCGAGAGGAAGAACGACGTCGACATGATGTCGAACTGCAGGCCCTGCTTGCGCGCGACCGCGAGCGCCTTCG